>JBDNFV010000001.1:0-3280 GCA_041689635.1 Candidatus Nanopelagicales bacterium
ACTCAGACTACTCAGCACTATTAACGAAGCCACGCCGGATAGGCGCGTGAACGTGACACGCTGCGCCCTGAATTTGGACCCCAACGTCAGCGTAGAAATAGTCAGCGCGGCGCTGGCTTGCTGCACAATGCAGTTGCAAGCCGCGTTAAACAACGGTGCATCAACTCGGGTAACGGAAGTTGGCACAGGATTACCCAGCGGCAAAAGGCATGGACCAATTCGTGGAAGCGGACTCAAACATTGACGAACTTAGACCTAGCGGTAATTCGTAAACTGCACGGCGAAATCGAGGTCCGCACCGTTAATCAATGCAATTACTTCCTGTAGATCGTCGCGATTCTTACTGGTGACGCGCAATTCGTCACCTTGGACTTGGGTCTTGACCGCCTTGGGGCCTTCATCGCGAATCAATTTGGCCAACTTCTTAGCGTGCTCCTGACTGATCCCGTTGTTGAAGGAACCATTGAGTTTATACAACTTGCCGGACTGCCGGGGCTCACCCGCAGTGAACGCCTTAAGACTGATTCCACGCTTGATGACCTTTTCCTTGAAGACCTCGAGGGCTGCGACCACTCGATCCTCGGTGCTGCTGGTGAGTTCGACATCAGTCTCACCTTTCCACTCGATCGTGGTCTCAGTGTTCTTAAAATCAAAGCGCTGGGATAGTTCTTTGGCGGCTTGATTCAGGGCGTTATCGGCCTCTTGGTGGTCAACCTCTGAAACGATGTCAAAACTGCTATCAGCCATGGTCACTTCCTTTCCGTTGGCACAATCTAACGAATCAAGGGCACTTGCTAACCAACTGCACCCGCGAGTCGCGACACATGTATTGTTTGCCGGGCATTACGGCAGATTGCCCGAGCGGCCAATGGGAGCGGACTGTAAATCCGTCGGTTATACCTTCAGTGGTTCGAATCCACTATCTGCCACACGTGTTGGGCCCCTCGTAAAAAGGGGGCCCTGCGACTAGAGTGCCCGTGTCAAAACGGGTAGGTCACCCCGGTGATGTCTTCGGACCAGTCCCAAAGGCGGCGCGCTTGAATGGAGTCGTGTGCCGACTCATTTCTTCCCACCACCGTCGGGTAACCGCGGGTTTGCCATTTATCGGCTGGACCGATGTAGCTGTCATTGGCCAAGCCTGGGGCGGTCGCCGCGAATAAAATAGGAAGGGCCCCCATATCAGGACCTTGAGCGATTATTCGATTCACGAAAGCGGTTGCTTGAAACTCCAATGAGTTGCCGCGCATTTTTGAAGCGACCCCTTGCAGGTTAGTGGCGGAAAAACCTGGATGCGCCGCCATCGCGCCTACCGAATAGTCCCCCAGTTCAAGGCGACGTGAAAACTCAGTGGTGAAAAGTAAGTTCGCCAATTTCGATTGTCCGTAGGCACTCCACGCCCGATATTTTTTCTCGCTCATCGGATCATCGAAGTTAAAGCTTTTGACCATTCGGTGGGCTAGCGAGGAAACGGTGACCACCCGAGAATTGGACACGGCAACAAGGGCCGGAAAGAGTAAGCCGGTTAAAGCAAAATGTCCTAGGTGATTTGTTGCAAGTTGCATCTCAAAACCTTGTGCACTTTCGCGCCTCGGAGTTGCCATGATTCCAGCGTTATTAATCAGCAGGTCAAGCCCGTCAGAATTCTCACCCGACCAGGTGTCGGCGAATTCACGGACCGACTCAAGATCGGAAACATCGAGTTGACCAACGCGTATGTCCTGGTCTGGGCCACTTGACCTCATCGTGGTGGCCGCCTGCTCGCCCTTTGCTCGATCGCGCACGGCCAAGGTGACGCTGGCACCGTGCAGGGCCAACTGTTTGGCCGTCTCAAATCCAAGGCCCGAGTTTGAGCCGGTGACGATTGCCGATCTACCGGCAAGATTTGGCACATTGGCTGCGGTCCATGGGGGCATGCCCTAATAGAACCCCTTATGGGGCCATTAGGCAAACGAGAGGTGTGCCCTCAGGAGGGAACCGGCCGTGCCACTGTGTACGCTTGCGAGGTTTAATGCCCCTTTAGCTCAGATGGTAGAGCGTCTCCATGGTAAGGAGAAGGTCTTCGGTTCGATTCCGTAAAGGGGCCCGGATGAAAGATCAGATGCTAGGGTCTTTCTTCGTTCGGCGGGGTAGCTCAGGTGGTAGAGCAAGCGGCTCATAATCGCTGTGTCGCCGGTTCAAGTCCGGCCCTCGCTACACGATTTTTGGCATCAGGCACAATAAGCAGACAAACGAGGCATCAAACCAGCACATGAGAGTGTGCTTCATGGAAGCGAGAGAGCAGTGGGCAAGGCCAGCGACGTCCGTCCCAAGATCACCTTGGCATGCGAAGATTGCAAAGACCGCAACTACATTACAAAGAAGAATCGTCGTAATGATCCTGACCGTCTTGAGGTCAAGAAGTTTTGCGTCAAGTGCAAGACACACACCCTGCACAAGGAAACCCGCTAACTTTTTCACGTGGCAATTAACCTCGAGTTCATCGGTCGCACGTACCCACCGACACAGCCATACTCTGTTGGTAGGGAAAAAATTCGTGAGTTCGCCTTAGCGCTGGGTAACACATCTCGTTGTTTTTTCGATGTGACTACCGCCCGCGCGCTGGGTTACCCGGATTTAATCGCGCCGCCGACCTTTGCCAGCATCTTTACCATGAAAGCTGGCGAGCAGGTACTTTTCGATCCTGCATTGGGACTGGATTACACGAGAGTCGTTCATGGTGATCAGAGATTCATCCAGCACCGCCCCATCTTTGCTGGAGATGAACTTGCCTGCGTTGTCAGTGTTGACTCCATCCGATCTGTCGCGGGTAATGACATGGTCACCGTCAAAGCCGACGTTTCTGCCGAAAATGGGGATCCGGTGAGCACGGTCTACTCCCTGGTGGTCTCCCGCGTCGTGGAAGGCTGACATGACTCTCATTTCATCCTCGCAGGTCAGTGTCGGTCAAGAACTCCCATCTCAGGAATTTGTCTTCACTCGGGCTGACCTGATCAAATATGCCGGTGCTTCGGGTGACTTCAACGTGATCCACTGGAATGAGCGGGTGGCCCAAGAAGTTGGGTTGCCTTCAGTGATAGCACACGGAATGCTCACGATGGGCACCGTGGTTCGCGTCGTTACCGACTGGCTGGGTGATCCGGGCAACGTTATTGAGTACTCCGCCCGCTTTACCCGTCCCATTCCAGTGCCGGACACGATCGAGGGCGTCACGATCACGGTTACTGCCACGGTCACAGAATTAATCGAGAACCACCGAGCCACGATTTCAATATCGGCGATC
>JBDNFV010000002.1:0-3313 GCA_041689635.1 Candidatus Nanopelagicales bacterium
GTGCATTCCCCAGGTGGCCATCAGTGCTTTTGTTTTCGGGGATTGAAAGTTTTCGTCGGTGAACACCCGCGTTGACGACAGGGCTAGTTTCGCCATTTGATAAACGCCGTCAATTCCCAGCGCCTTGCGCGCTTTCCACATTGTCTTGACCGCTGAGACGCTGGGCATGTCCGAGCCAAGGATCCCAAAAATGAATGGCGCCCAATCATTGAGTTGCGCTGTGAGTCGTTCCCAGGCCGGGATGTCCATGGGAGCTATTAGTGACAAATTCCTTTTCGTTGCTTCTGCGTCAGACTCCACCCCGATCATGGTTCCGTCCGGAAAGACCGAGCAGAAAGGCTTGGTCGAGGGGATGAGCGCGAATCCGTGTCTGATCAGATCTGGACCGATGGCGGCCATGACCGGGCCTCCGGCGAAAAGCCCTAGGTTCATCGCGAATAGATCGTGTTTGAACCCGGGCAGAGTTATTTCCTCGGTTCGAACCGCGCCCCCCGGGTGGGACTGGGCTTCCAGAACCAGCACCTTCTTGCCTTTCGTTGCCAGCAGGGCCGCGGCGCTCAGTCCATTGATCCCTGCTCCGATGACAACGACGTCACATTCTGACAAGCCTTCGCGCATAGTCCCTCACATCTTTGTCTTTCATTTATCTGACGGCCGCTATCATTGCGCTATACCATCCGTTGTGCAAGGCAACGCGTCAACGTGCATTCGGTAAACCACCACCCACCTCTAGGAGCGAATACATGTCCACAGAGTATGACGCAATCATTATTGGTAGTGGTATTAACGCTCTCGTCGCCGGCGCCTTACTCGCCCAAAAGAACTGGACGGTACTTATCTGCGAAAGCGCGGATCACGTTGGCGGGGCCATCTATACCAGCGCCGACACCTTTGACGGCTTCACCGTAGAACTTTTATCCAGCTGGCACCCACTCTTTGTCGGCGGCCCGGCCTACGGCGCACTCGCCGCTGATCTTGCGGCCCGCGGGGTGAAATATGTCAATACCCCGATTCCCACCGCGGTGATCTGCGCCGACGGCTCCGGGATTATTTCAACCGACCCCGTACTCAATGCAGCGGACTTTGCCGAGCGCGGAGATCTTGACGCTTGGAATGCGGTAATGAATGATTTCGGTCCCAAGGCAGAACTGGCATTCGGGCTGCTGGGAACCGACCTGTGGCGCAAACGCTCGCTCAAACTAGCCTGGAAGGCTTTCAAGCAACTAGGTCGGCGTGGGCTCGTTGCCAGCGGCGCCGAGCTCCTTGAGCCGGCTGCTCCATGGCTTGATCGCTCATTTAACTCACCGATCACGAAGTCGCTACTGGCCCCGTGGGCTTTACACAATGGTCTGGGACCCGATGATGCCACGAGTGCCTTCATCACCAAAGTAATTGCGGCGGCGATCGCCATGGGAGGCATGCCGGTACCTGTTGGCGGTGGCAAAACAGTGGTCGACGCGATGGTCGGCATGATCATTGACGCCGGAGGTGACGTGCGCACCGGTACAACCGTGGCTCAGATCTGCGTGGAGGGCGGAAAGGCTACCGGCATCACGACAGGTGGCGGTGAAACTCTCACCGCGAAAAAAGCAGTGTTGGCATCGGTCACACCGGATGCTCTTTACCAAAAACTCTTGCCGGCTTCGGCGGTAAGTGAGTCCAGAATAAAATCTGCGGCGCAGTTCAGGTTTGGGCGTGCAGCAATTCAAATTCACATTGCACTTTCAGAGCCGCCGGCGTGGGTTGATTCCAAAGTTGCATCCGCCGCTCTCGTTCACGTCTTAGACGGCATGGACTCACTCTCGGAGAGTGTTAATGCCGCGAATAGGGGGTTTCTACCCCGACGTCCAACAATCGTTGTCGGTCAGTCCGCAACCGTGGATCCTTCGCGGGTTCCCCACGGAAAAGGGTTGCTGTGGATTCAACTCCAAGAAAATCCCCGTGAAATTCGCGGTGACCTCGCGGGCGAGATTTCTTACACTGGTCCGTGGAATGAAGAAGTCTTAGCGCTGTACACCGAGCGAGTGATCACCCAACTTGAACCGCATATTTCCAATATTCGCACGGCAGCAATTGGTCAACGAGTTATTGGGCCGGTCGAGCTTGAGGAAATAAACTGCAACCTTGTGGGCGGTGACCCTTACGCCGGCGACTGTCGCGTGGACCAATACGCCCTGTGGCGGCCTACCTCAGATGGCACCGGGCATGAAACGGGAGTGGACCGGCTGTGGCAGATCGGCGCATCAACACACCCGGGGCCCGGCCTTGGTGGCGGATCGGGCTTTATCGTGGCTCAGCGATTAGTTGGTTAACCCACCAGCTGAGCCACGAGATCGCGTCGGTTTAAGAGATCAGGGCGAGCACTCGGCAAGGGCTTCCCGAGCCCTTGACAATTGGGAGAGGCGCGACAATGACGATCGCGCCCTTGGTGGGGAGTTTGTCCAGGTTACGCAACTGGGTGACACCGTACTTACCGGAGCCCATCAACATTGTGTGGCAGGGGAAAGGCGGATCGAATCCCATTGCTCCACCCGCATCTGTTCCGACGGTCTCAACACCCATGCCGAGGATCTCGGTTTCTTCGGACAGGTAACGGGCGGCCGCCGGCGTTAGTCCGGGAGTGTGCGGTCCGTTCGCGTCGGCATTGGCAAAAGCCGATGGATCGTCTCCGAACTGTGACCAGCCGGTTCGGTATAGCAACCAGGCACCTTTCGGAATCTTCCCGTTTTCATCTTCCCACTCTTTAATGTCGGACACATCAAGGCAGTAATCCGGGTTCGCTATTACCTCGGCGACCTTGTCGATCACGACGGCTGGACCAATGAGTCTTTGCACCGGAATCTGGCTTACGTCATCGAGGTCTTGGCCAGAGATCCAGTGGTTGGGCGCGTCCAGGTGAGTGCCGGTGTGTTCGCCGGTGCGAAAGTTATTCCAATACCAATACGGTCCGCGTTCGTCGTAGGCACTGATCTCTTCAAGTTTAAACTTTGCAGTTTGACCAAATTCTTCGGGCAATCCCAGAACTGGTGTTTCCGAATGCAGTGGTGATGTCAGATCAAGAACTGTGATTGATCCATCAACAATTGATGCTGCGAGAGCAGTCAAATCCGTCATGTGCTTTCCCTTCGACTCTGGCTTATGTAGACCCTAATTATCGACTCTATTGTGATTCTTTATGCAGTTTTGCCGATATTTACACGTTGACTTTCCACCGTGATGGTCGAGTAACAACACCTTCCGGCGGCACCAATTCCAAGCGTGGTTTCGGGTCTTCATTTCGGCCCGCCGATGGACGTGACTTACCCGCTGCGTA
>JBDNFV010000003.1:0-2664 GCA_041689635.1 Candidatus Nanopelagicales bacterium
AAGTTGATTGAAGGCGCGATTCGCGACCTGACCGACATCACCGGCCAAAAGCCACAGGTGACCAAGGCTCGCCTCTCCATCGCTCAATTCAAATTGCGCGAAGGGCAGCCCATCGGTGCACACGTCACACTGCGTGGCGATCGCATGTGGGAGTTCCTTGACCGTTTGCTCAGCACCGCACTGCCACGTATTCGTGACTTTCGTGGGCTCTCCGCAAAGCAGTTTGACGGCAATGGCAACTACACATTTGGCTTGACCGAACAGTCCATGTTCCATGAAATCGATCAGGACAAGATTGATCGTGCCCGCGGAATGGACATCACGGTGGTAACCACCGCCAAGACCAACGATGAAGGTCGAGCATTGCTCAAGCTTCTCGGATTCCCATTTAAGGAGGCCTGAGCACATGGCAAAGAAAGCTTTGGTTCAAAAGCAGCAAAAAACGCCTAAGTTCAAGGTGCGGGGTTACACCCGATGCAACCGGTGTGGACGTCCGCACGCGGTCTACCGTAAGTTCGGTCTGTGCCGCATCTGTGTACGCGAGATGGCACATGCCGGCGAACTACCCGGTGTAACTAAAAGTTCCTGGTAAACCACGACGCTGCAGGTCTGCGGTAACCACCGAAGAAACCACAGCGAGGAAGGCCAAGCGGCCATGACAATGACAGATCCGATCGCAGACATGCTGGCTCGTCTGCGTAACGCAAACTCGGCATATCACGAAACCGTGTCCATGCCACACTCCAAGATTAAGTCTCATATCGCGGAGATCCTGAAAGAGCAGGGTTACATTGCTAGTTTCGACGTCGCTGACGCCGAAGTCGGCAAAACCCTCACCCTAAACCTTAAATACGGTCCATCGCGCGAGCGGTCCATCGCTGGTTTGCGCCGCGTGTCCAAACCAGGGCTGCGGGTCTATGCAAAAAACACTAACCTTCCCAAGGTTCTGGGCGGTCTCGGCATTGCCATTTTGTCCACCTCGACCGGGTTGCTTACCGACCGTCAGGCCGCAAAGAAAGGCGTAGGTGGGGAAGTCCTCGCCTACGTTTGGTAGGAGGAGCAATGTCACGTATTGGACGTGCACCAGTCCCGGTGCCAGCAGGAGTCACCGCAACGATCAATGGTCAAGATATTTCGGTTGTTGGACCCAAGGGGTCCTTGGCGATCACAATCTCAAATCCCATTGCGATCCAACAAGAGGGTGATGAAATTCTGGTTACCAGGCCGAATGACGAGCGTGCTTCGCGCTCGCTACACGGTCTGAGCCGCACCTTGATCGCCAACATGATCACGGGTGTCACCACCGGGTATGAAAAGACCTTGGAGATTGTCGGCACCGGTTACCGTGTGGCAGCAAACGGCAATAATCTGGAATTCGCTCTCGGATTTAGCCACCCGGTTGTCGTTACCGCACCGGATGGAATCACCTTCGCGGTGGAGTCACCCATTAAGTTCAAGGTGATTGGCATTGATAAGCAGAAGGTTGGCGAAGTCGCTGCGAATATTCGCAAGATCCGCAAGCCAGAACCTTATAAAGGTAAGGGCGTTCGCTATGAAGGCGAAGTTGTCCGTCGCAAGGCTGGAAAGGCCGGTAAGTAATGAGTTCATTTGCCCCAAAACTTGGATCAGGCAACAAGAGTGCCGTTGGCCGTAAGCGGCGTCACCTTCGCGTTCGCAAGAAGGTCTCCGGGACGATTCTGCGCCCGCGTTTGGTCGTCAACCGTTCCGCGCGCCACGTATTCGCCCAATTGGTAGATGACGTCCAAGGTGTCACCTTGGCTTCGGCCTCCACCATGGAGACCGATCTTCGTAGTGCCGATGGGGACAAGACGGCAAAGGCCCGCAAGGTTGGAAACGAACTTGCTGCACGCGCGCAAAAAGCTGGAATCGACACGGTCGTCTTCGACCGTGGTGGCCATAAGTACCACGGTCGTGTTGCTGCCCTCGCCGAGGGCGCTCGCGAAGGCGGACTGAAGTTCTAATGTTTACATCAGGAAGAGGTAACAATGTCTGATACGTCGCGCCGAACCAGTGGCGGGGGCGAGCGTCGGGATCGCAAAGATCGCGGCCCACGTGAAGAGAAGTCAAACCTGCTTGAGCGGGTAGTGGCGATCAACCGCGTCTCCAAGGTCGTAAAGGGTGGACGTCGCTTCAGCTTCACCGCTCTCGTGATCGTTGGTGATGGCGATGGAAGCGTTGGTGTTGGTTACGGGAAGGCGAAGGAAGTTCCGGCAGCTATTGCTAAAGGCGTCGAAGAAGCCAAGCGCAGTTTCTTCAAAGTCCCCCGCATCCAAGGAACAATCCCGCACCCCATCACGGGTGAAGCGGCCGCCGGTGTAGTTATGTTGCGCCCGGCTGCACCAGGTACCGGAGTTATCGCCGGCGGGCCTGTCCGCGCCGTGTTGGAATGCGCTGGAATCCGCGACGTACTCAGTAAGTCACTCGGATCCGATAATGCAATCAATATTGTGCACGCGACAGTTGCGGCACTCAAGGGTCTTGAGTCCCCAGAAGCAGTGGCGGCCCGCCGTGGTTTGCCGCTTGAAGCGGTCGCACCGGCAGCACTTCTGCGCGCTCGCGCAGCAGGGGCGGGTGCCTAATGGGCCAGATCAAGGTCACTCAGATCAAGTCAGAGATTGGCGGCACGAGTAATCAGCGCAACAC
>JBDNFV010000004.1:0-1642 GCA_041689635.1 Candidatus Nanopelagicales bacterium
ACGAGGACCACCTTTTACAGCCCGAGCGAAGGCAACAACTCGCAATGTGCACCCGTCTCGAACCATGGCCGGAAACCCTAATGAGATCCGGTCAAATGATGGCTGTTCTGATATGAGTTCCTGAATTGTTTTTACGAACAGCTCCGGAGGGCAGGGGTAGGGGGTTTCAACGCGGGAACGCTCAGAGGCCGGCTCGCTGTGTTCGTTAAGCACCATAGCTTTGATCCCGCTGCCGCCGACATCGAGAGAAAGTGTAAAAGTCATTGCATAGAAGTCTAGAGGATTGGGTCGGCGAGGGTGAGTATTTCAGCACCGTCTTGGCGCACAACCAGAGTATGTTCAAATTGGGCCGTCCAGCTTTTGTCTTGTGTGGTGGCGGTCCAGTCGTCCTCCCACATGTCGAAAGCGATGGTGCCCAAAGTGAGCATCGGCTCAATGGTGAAGGTCATGCCGATCAGCATTTCCTGATCCGCGTCGGGATTGTCAAAGTGTGGAATAATGAGACCGCTGTGAAATGAAGTGCTAATCCCGTGTCCGGTGAAATCCCGGACCACCCCGTAATTAAACCTTTTAGCGTAACTCTCAATGACCCGACCAATCACATTGATCGGTCGGCCTGGCTGCACGGCAGCAATTGCCCGCATGGTTGCCTCTTTGGTCCGTTCGACCAAGAGCCGCGCATCTTCATCAACATTCCCGCACAGGAAAGTGGCATTGGTATCACCATGGACCCCACCAATAAACGCGGTGATGTCGATATTACAAATATCACCGTCTTCGAGAACGGTTGAGTCAGGAATTCCATGACAGATCACCTCGTTGAGTGAAGCGCACAGACTTCGGGGGTATCCGCGATACCCCAGGGTTGACGGGTAGGCGCCATGGTCGCACAGATATTCGTGGCCAATTCGGTCAAGCTCCTCGGTGGTCACTCCGGGGGTGACTCCTTTACCAACCTCGGCAAGTGCATTCGCGGCAATTTTACCCGCGATTCGCATTGCTTCAATCGTCTCTTGGGTTTGTACTTCCGGCCCATCAAATCGGCTTGGTCCACGTTTACCTACATACTCTGGGCGGACGATATTGACGGGAACGGTGCGCTGTGGGCCTAAAAATCCTGGTGTGAGTGGTGCACGCGTGCGCAGAGTCATGACCGTAGCCTATTGCGCGTTAGGCTTCCCCTCGAAACGTCATATCTGTGTCAGTGCATGAGCCATTAGAATTCAGCAGGGAGAGACATGAGTTGGTATTACTGCCTAGAGCACATGAGGTCAGAACCAGAGGACGGCTGCCCTAACTCTGAACGTTTGGGTCCCTATGCAACCCAGGCCGAGGCAAATACGGCGATTGACCTTGCCGCAGAGCGCAATGCCGCATTTGACGCAGATGAGGATTAAAATCCGTTCAAAAGTCTTCAACTTGTCGTAAAAAAAGGGACCCGCACAAAATGCGGGTCCCTTTTTGAAGTAAAACTTCTGAGGAAGACTACTTGCGACCCGCTGCCTTGCGTGGTGCTGCTTTCTTTGCAGCGGCCTTGCGTGGTGCGGCCTTGCGTGGTGCTGCTTTCTTTGCAGCGGCCTTGCGTGGTGCGGCCTTGCGTGGTGCTGCTTTCTTTGCAGCGGCCTTGCGTGGTGCGGCCTTG
>JBDNFV010000005.1:0-2396 GCA_041689635.1 Candidatus Nanopelagicales bacterium
GAGTGTGTAGGCAAGCTCAAGATCAGCCGTCGCACCGGCCTCTTGCATGTGATAGCCGGAGATCGAGATCGAGTTGTATTTCGGCATGTGCTCCGACGTGAACGCAAAAATATCCGCGATGATCCGCATCGAGGGAGCGGGCGGATAAATGTAGGTATTGCGAACCATAAACTCTTTAAGAATGTCGTTCTGAATTGTTCCGGAGAGTTTCTCGGCCGGCACACCCTGCTCCTCGGCCGCCACAATGTAAAGCGCAAGCACGGGCAGCACCGCACCATTCATGGTCATGGACACACTCATGCGATCGAGCGGGATTCCGTCAAAGAGTTGTTGCATGTCAAGAATCGAGTCGATAGCAACACCAGCCATGCCCACATCGCCGCTCACTCGCGGGTGATCACTGTCGTAACCGCGGTGGGTTGCCAGATCGAATGCAACCGACAGTCCTTTTTGACCAGCGGCCAGGTTACGGCGATAAAACGCGTTAGATTCCTCTGCCGTTGAGAACCCCGCGTACTGTCTAATTGTCCACGGCTGATTGACGTACATGGTGGGATAAGGCCCACGTAGATACGGGGCAATCCCCGGGTAGGTGTCAAGGAAATCAACGACCGCGAGATCCTCGTAAACGTACACCGGTCTAACCGGGATGCCTTCGGGTGTGTGCCACACGAGGTCACGTTCGCGATCAGCGCTGTCGGCAGCGGCCTTTACCCACTGCTCGCGGGCATCCGATGGGACGTTGGGTTCGCCCAGCGATATCGAGTCAAAGCGCGGGATTCGTGAAGTGGTCATTTCACACCTGCTTGGTCAAGGGCTCCGGCAAGCGCCGAGACGACATCGCATCCAGGGAAAAGCATGACCTGCGTCGCTATCAGTGAATTATCGATTGCTTCTCCCACCACAATCAATTTGCTCGGATCTAATGACTCGACGAGGACTCTCACCTCTTCGGGTCGGTCGGCTGCAATTAAGCAGACTGAAGTGACGTCAGGAGCCATGGTGTTCTCGCCCGTGAGGACTTCGAAGCCGGCGAGGGCAAAAACACCTGCGGCGTAGTCGAGCACCGCTCGGTGAGCGCGATCGGCGCCGACCGCTCGAAGTTGCACGCGGGGTGCAATGCCGAACTGCATCGAATGTGCGTCGCTGCGGTCGCGGAGTCGTTCAAAAGGTTGCGCCAAACGAATGACGGGAAATTCACTCGAGGCTGTTGACACTGACGCAAGACGAGTCAGCAGTTTTTCGCCATGGAGGGGGAACTCGCTAACACCGGTAACGGGCTCAATGCGCCTAGCAACCTCGTCTTGGAGAATGACTCTCGACTGCGTGACTCGCTCGGAGATCGCACCGCTTGTAAGTTCTGCCAACATTCCTCCAGCTGATTCGATTTGGGTGAACGCATCCCATGCTGCGTGCGCGAAATCTTCTGTTAGATGTTCGACATACCAAGATCCGCCCGCCGGATCAACTACTTGAGACACGTGAGATTCCTCAATGAGAATCGCTTGAGTGTTTCGAGCAATCCGACGAGCAAAATCGTCGGGCAAACCGAGTGCGTTGTCAAATGGTAAAACCGTAATGGAACCAGCGCCACCAACTCCCGCTGCAAAGCACGCCGTTGTCGTTCGCAGAATATTCACCCAAGGATCGCGCTGGGTCATCATGGTGGGAGCGGTCACCGCGTGTTGTCGTTGACCTCGATGAGCTGGACTAACGTCACAGACTTCTAATACCCGGCTCCACACGCGTCGGGCAGCACGAAGTTTGGCGATCGTGGTGAATTGATCGGCACTGGCGGCGAATCTGAATTCGATCTGTCGGCAAGCGTCGTCTAGTTCAAGACCGGCATCCTGCATTGCTCGCAGATACTCAAGACCGGTCGCTGTTGCAAAAGCGATTTCCTCTACATCGGTGCAGCCGGCCTCGTGGAACACCAGCGAGTCCACCGTCCACGCGCAGACCTGCGGGTAATCCCTCACGCAGCGGAGCGCGAGTTGGGCAGCCGGGGCACAATCGGGCGTGTTCCCAGTCCGCGCGAATGTACCCAGTGGATCTGCGCCAAGGTTTCCCAATAGGTCGTAAGGGGCAATACCTTTCGAAACCGATATTGCAAAAAAGGCTGCTGCCGCGGCTTCGTAATTGGAACCAGCGTCTAGGACGACTTGCGCAAGATCAATGTAAACCTCGCGCAGAATATTGTCCAGGTCTCCAATGTTGATCCGACCGGGACCGATTTCCAGCCACAGGGAGCTCACACCGCATTCCAGATCGTCGAGGATCATTCTTCGGGTTTTCGCGGGATCAGGGTCGGCGTGGCGTTGTCGAATATCCCAGCCGTTTTGACTGGACCCCAGTGCCTCGATGCCGCGCACAAAAGGCATGACTCCCGGGTAACC
>JBDNFV010000006.1:0-6427 GCA_041689635.1 Candidatus Nanopelagicales bacterium
ATGGCCTGCCGAACCCGATCCCGGGTGCGCCCCTCGGCGGCGTGCGGTCCGTGGTTGGGACCAGGCACACTGCCGGGTAAGCGTGATTCAGCGATTAACACAACATTAGTATGACGTAATTCGGCGCGGTTGTCTACGCGAGGCCTTTCTGACGCTGTCTTTCACGGACGTGACGTCGGCCATACAGCTACCAGTGCTCCCTCGCGAGCGAATCTGTCATTACGCGCGAAATTACCGGGCGATGGGTCATGACGGCTGCCCTTCAACGCACGACGTAGACCCCTCGCCGTGATCAAGGGGTTGTCATCCTCAAACGGCGGTCGATCCCGACAGCGGGCCCGCGAGAAGGTAGATCGTCGGGACATACTGATAATTCGAATTTCCTGTGCGTCGAGTGAGACATCTTCGGTCTCAATAATAATCAAAACGTGCTGGCCGGTTATACCCGACACCGAGCCAGCGAAAACGGAGAATCGGGTCGAGTTCAACGGGGATGAACCCGCGCATTTCGTTAATTGATTTTACCCCTCATCTGGAAAAGACCTCCCTTGAGCACGTCGAAATCCCCTTCAAATAGAAACGAAAAGCCGAAAGTTCAGGGCGGGGGAAGTTCTCGTCATGAATAAAAACAAAAGAGTCGGGGGTACCAATTTTTTATCCCGTGATCGGCTTGTTCGCATTCAAAAACGCCACCATCGCTCGCTGTGAAACATTCTTTCCGCCGTAACCATAATCAAATGACCATCGGTGAACTTGAAGTAATACATGTCAAGGTTGCACCGGCTTTAGTGGACGTAGAGACGACTTCCTCTCAGCAATCTCTCAGCCTGCGGTCAATAGCGTCGGCTCACTACAACTTTAGGGAGACCAAATGACAACCACAAATCCGATCCATCCGCGCTTCTTTCACATGACGGTTGGTGCGGCCTTAGTAGCTATGACCGTCGCTGGGTGCTCATCCGGTGATGTGTCCGCACCGGCGACTATCTCGCTGAGCCAAGACGCCCCTGCACAGGTGGCGAGTCCGCAGGAAAGCGCGCAGGCAACCCCGAGCGAAGTCGGCCAGGCCCAGGGCAGTGACGCCGCCGAGTTCGGTCTCACGGAGGCCGAGGTCACAAAGCGGGTCGACGCCGTTGAGCAGTCCATCGCGCAATGCATGAGTTCCGCCGGATTCGAGTACGTGCCTGTGGACTACGCCACCGTTCGCACTGCAATGGACACGAACAGCAAGCCGAGCGGAATGACGGCGGACGAGTTTCGCAACCAATTCGGCTATGGCATCTCCACGCTTTCCGCGGGGGGCAATGCCCAGGCGACAGTCGGACTAGGCCGCAACGCCGACATCCGCGAGGGCCTTCCCACCGCCGATCGGGTTGCCTGGATCCGCCAGCTCTTTGGGGAGAACCCGGACCAGACGTTAGTCGTGGGCTTGGACAGCGAGGACCTGTCCCGGACCGGTGGTTGCACGAGGACCGCGGTCGAAGCGACGTTCACCCAGGCGGAGCTCGGACCGGGCTTCGTCAATTACCAGAACGGTGAGAGCGACCGGGTGGCCTCGGACCCGCGCATAATTGATGCCTACCGAAACTGGTCGACATGCATTAGCGACGCGGGCTACGGCTACGGTGATTCCAAGGAGATCCAAGTAGATCTGGAGACTCGTCTTGCCGTCCTCACCGGCGGTGGTGACATCGCGTCGCTTCCGGCAGATCAGTCGAGCGCTCTTAAGCAGTTGCAAGGCGAGGAGTTAGCGATCGCTGCGGCCGACCTGCAATGCCAGATCGACAACGTCGATGAGATTAAGAAACAGGTCGAAATCGAGATTCTTGGACAGCCGGCAAACTGATGAATCGCAATTCTCTCGCAGCCCTCGCGGTCGCTTTGGTCGTTGTCTCCTCGGGCTTGGGCTGGGTCGCCGCCTCGCGAATTCAGTCACCCCAGGAAGTAGCGGCCACAACGGCCGCACCAGCAGCGTCGCCGATCCTGGTGCCCGTCGAGGAGAAGATCATCTCGACTGACATCGTCGCGCGCGGCACCGCGCGATACGGCACTCCACTCCAAGTGACCCTGCCACCTTCGGGGCTGAAACTCAATCAGTCTTCAGTGACCACGTTGCCACTTCTCAACGCAGACCTCATCGAGGGTGACTTGCTGATGACGACTTCCGGACGACCGGTGTTCGTGCTCACGGGTTCGCGACCTGCATATCGCGACATGGGCCCGGGTCTGTCGGGCGAGGACATCCGGCAATTAGAGGAGGGTCTGCAGCGCCTGGGGTTCAATCCGGGGAAGGTTGATGGCCGCTACGACGCCAAGTCGCAAACGGCCGTAGCCGCATGGTACCTCGCTTCCGGCTTCGAGCCGATGAAGGCCACTGAGGCGCAGGTAGCAGCGATCCGTGCACTCGATAGCGGAGCCAGCGCCTCCCGGATAGATGTCTTAGCTGCCAAGGACCGCGTAGTCGCCGCAACCGCGGGCTACGTCGCCGCTAAGGAGGCGCAGGTTGCCGCCACCCGGGGATCGAACACCGCTGCGGCCGTATTACGGGCACGCGCAGTGGCAGAGGCCGACAACATCGTGGCTACCGCCAAAGTCGCGTCGTTACAAGGAGAGTTAAACGATCTACTCACGATGCCGAATGCAACTCCGGCGGATGCATTGTCCGCCGAGAGAGCCCTGGCCGCTGCCCAGGCAGCGCAGACATCGACGCGTCTAGTCGGTCAACAGAGCGTCTCAGCGGCGCAAGTCGAAAACACACAAGGGCCCTCCGGGTTAGCTGCCGCTCAAGCCAAAGCCGCTTCGGCAAACCAGTCGGCCGCGAACGCCACATCCAAAGCCCAGACCGCCTTAGATGCGCTTCTCGCTTCTGTTCCGGCGAGCCCGGCAGCGGCAGTCCTTTCAGCTCGCGGAGACTTGGCTAGTGCCCAGGCAGAGCAGGCGTCAACCAGCCTGGCCGGACAACAGAGCGTCTCAGCGGCGCAAGTCGCATCCATAACGGGTCCCTCGGCCGTGGCCGCGGCCCAGGCTGCGGCCACGGCCGCCGACCTAGCGGCCGGGGACATCGTCTCAAGCAAACAAATCTTTCTCGAGCAGCTCCGTGCGGGAGCAGCGGCCCTGCCGTCCGCGATCCGATCAGCGCGTTCAGCGCTAGCCGTTGCCACGGCCAGCGCTGACGCGACCCGGCGAGTAGGTGAGACTTTGATCGCCACCGTCGAGGAGTCAGGCCTGAATGTCAGCGTACGCTCGGCGGTTGCTGCCGTCACCGCTGCCGCGGCGATTCGGGGCAATGCCCGCACCGCCCTGAACGTCACGCAACAGCGGGCCCTACTGGCATCTGGTGATCTAGGCGCTGCAAACCGTCGGACGGGCATCTCGGTTCCTTCGGATGAAGTTATCTTCGTAACCAGCGCACCGGTTCGCGTCGCCGCCGTGACGGCAAAAGTTGGGGACGCGGCCCTCGGTCCGCTGCTCACGGTGAGCACCTCGGCGGTCACTATCGACTCCTCACTTCCCTTAGAGGAAGCGCCGTTGGTCACGGTGGGTATGACGGTCGCGGTCGATGAGCCAAATCTCGGGCTGTCCACCACAGGCACAGTCTCCCGGGTTGCGACCTCGCCCGGAACGGATTTGGTCGACGGCTTTCACGTCTACTTCTCCGTTGACGTGGACGACGCTCCACCTGGCCTCGTCGGTTCATCAGTGCGGTTGACCATTTCCGTCGAATCGAGCGGCGGCGCAGTCCTCACGGTGCCGGTCAGTGCACTCTCCATGACCGTTGACGGGACGTCACGCATCCAGACTTCAACGGCTGGCGTCCTCACCTTCGTCACCGTTGAGCCTGGACTCTCGGCGAAGGGTTTCGTCGGTGTGACGCCGGTGGATGGGGCGTTGGCTGCGGGAGATCTCGTGGTGGTTGGGTTTGAGCAGGCGGTGGCTCCCAATGGCTAGATCTCCTCGTGACTCCGTCATCGAACTGAGCGGCGTGGGGCGCAGGTTTGGGACAGATCCGCCAGTGAATGCCCTCATTGACGTAGACCTAACAATCGAGCGTGGTCAGTGGATCGCGATCGTTGGACCCTCCGGTTCCGGAAAGTCGACTCTGCTTAATGTGCTGGGGTGCCTGGACCGGCAGACGAGCGGGACGTTTCTGTTCGACGGGGTTGACGTGGATTCCTTGAACGACCGGCAGCTGGCTGGTCTGCGATCTCGGGGTCTCGGGTTCGTATTCCAATCCTTTCATTTGATGGCACACAGATCCGTGATCGAGAACGTCATGCTGGCGGATGTCTATCGCCGCAACACCTGGCGCGGTCGCCGCGAACGGGCAGCAGCAGCCTTAGAGCAGGTAGGTCTAGGACACCGAATGGAGTTCCTACCCACCCGGTTGTCGGGCGGTGAGCGTCAACGCGTGGCGATCGCCCGTGCCGTGATGGGAGCCCCGCGCGTTTTACTGTGCGATGAGCCAACCGGAAACCTCGACTCCGTTACCACCGATTCGATCCTAAATCTCTTCGACGGGCTCAATCAACGGGGTCTCACCGTTGTGATGATCACCCATGAATCCGATGTCGCCGCGCGTGCCCATCGCAGCGTGCGCATGGTCGATGGCCGACTTACCGAGTCAGCATGATCTCCTTCAAAAAGGGTCCGATTGACCCCAACCCGCTGGTCGCGCCTTCAGGGCTGACGGTCAAGGACCTCGGTAACGAGGCCCTGGCCGGACTCTTCGCGCGGCCCGGGCGCATGGTGCTCACGGTCTTCGGAACAGTGATCGGGATCGCCGCCCTGGTGGCCACGCTGGGGCTTTCGCTCACGGCAGGCAACCGCATTCTTGGCCGGTTCGACGAGCTTGCAGCCACTGAGATCGTCGTAAGTGTCAAGCCAGGTCCCAATGGACCGGTCCCGGGGGCCCTGCCGTGGGATGCGGCCGATCGGATCGCTCGACTCAGCGGCGTAGTCGCAGCGGGCAACCTCAGCGTTGTCGATGTAAAGGGAGCGC
The DNA here is from genome assembly GCA_041689635.1 of Candidatus Nanopelagicales bacterium. Classification (GTDB taxonomy): domain Bacteria; phylum Actinomycetota; class Actinomycetes; order S36-B12; family S36-B12; genus UBA4592. The sequence goes on from JBDNFV010000006.1 coordinate 5,000, forward strand.
TCACCCGGACGTCACAGGTACGGGACCCATCCGGACAGACGGCCTTCAGCCTGACTGTCGAAGCTGCCTCGCCGGGCCTCTTTCAAGCCATCCGCTCCGAGCTGCGCTCGGGACGCCTTCCCGACGAGGGGCACTCAGCGCGCGGGGATCGGGTGGCAGTCCTTGGCCCGGGAGCCGCCCTGCGACTGGGAATCGCCGATGTCACCCAGCAGCCCGCGATCGCCATAGGCGACAACCGGTACGTCGTAATCGGCATCCTTAACAACGTCGCACGGCAACCGGATGCCTTGGGGGCCGTCATCATTCCCGAAGGGACTGCCCGTAACGATTTCGCACTGACGGGACCGGACAAGGTCGTCATCGAGACAAAGATCGGCGCTGCCACACTCATCGCGCAACAGGCACCCCTCGCTCTTCGGCCCGATGACCCGGCGGTCATCAAGGTCGCTGCGCCACCAGAACCTAAACGGGTCAGGGACAACGTCCAGGGCGACCTCGATGTCCTCTTCCTCTTGCTCGGGGGCGTATCGCTACTGGTGGGCGCGATCGGGATCGCAAACGTCACTCTCGTTTCCGTAATTGAGCGGACCGGCGAGATTGGCCTGCGTCGGGCCATCGGCGCGTCGCGGTGGCACATCGCCCAGCAGTTCCTCCTCGAAAGCGCCGCCATGGGCTTCGTCGGGGGAATCCTCGGGGCTAGCCTTGGCACACTCATTGTTGTCTCCGTTTCCTTTTATCAAACGTGGACGCCGGTCATCGAGCCCGCAATCCCACTCATCGCTCCCCTTGTCGGCGCCGTCATCGGGCTGGTCTCTGGTCTGTACCCGGCCCTGCGGGCAGCCAGACTCGAACCGGTGGACGCTCTCCGTTCGGGGACCTGAGTCGGGCCGTCATTCTCAAAGTGATGTCCGCGCCCCTGTCATCACCTACTTAGACAAGCCGGGTGATGGGAGTTCACATGTGGAAATGGACTAGGGACAGTCGTCCCCAACGCTGGGAGGCCATCGGAGTCGCACCGGTCGACATGATTTTGACCGGCTGCTCGATCGGCGGGGCGGCGCCGAGACTCACTTGCGCCAGTCATTGAAGTGGCATGTCGCTGCTCAAGCCATTGAATGCATGCCTGCCTTTCACTCACCGACTTTATGCAAAAAGTTTCGCCTCGGTCCTGCGGGCGGCCCGCAAACACTTGCCCAAAAAACAATACACAAATAGGTCCATGACTGACGTGCTAGAAAATCCTGACAGACCACACGACCGGCGTACGTGGGATTCTCAGGTTCAAGTTCTGTCCGTGATCGTCAAAGATCTGAAACCAGGCTCGAGTGTTGCCGGGCGGTAACGACGAATATAAGGGGCTATAGGAAACAGTGCATTCGCCAACAGCACCGGAAACATCCACCACTAGCGATTCAAAACGCCGATCAC
>JBDNFV010000007.1:0-1716 GCA_041689635.1 Candidatus Nanopelagicales bacterium
AATCGACCGACTCCTTGAGTTTGACGGCATCAAAGCCGGCACGCAAGTAGTCAAAGTTAAATGAGGTGTGAAGCTCGTCGGGGCGCTGGTAAAGGGCCAGCCGCTGCGGGGAGGGAGCCCAGGTTTCTCCGCAAAAAATTCGCGGTGGATCGTAATTATCCGCGAGCTTGCGCCAACTACGGTAAACCTCGTGCACGCCGTCTTGATCCCAAAACGGGGTCACGATCGGTTCTCCGAGTAATTCTTGCTCAGGAATAGAGTCGTAATCGATATCGGGAAAACGTTGGTCTTTCATCAGTCCATGGGCAACGTCAATCCGGAATCCATCTATTCCAAGGTCGAACCAAAATTTTAAAATGTTCTCAAATTCCGCCCGGACTTCAACGTTTTCCCAGTTCACATCAGGTTGAGAGGAATCAAAAATGTGCAGGTACCAGTACTTGGTCTCCTCGCCGTCGGCCAAAATGAGTGGAGACCAGGCATCACCATGAAAAACACTCTGCCAGTTCGTTGGTGGCAACTCGTGGTGCTCGCCCTTACCTTCTTTGATGACGTAACGGTCCCAAGCGGGTGAACCCGGCGCCGAGCGCAGAACTTCTTGGAACCATGCGTGCTCGCTGCTGGTGTGATTTGGCACGATGTCCATGAAGATTTTCATCCCTTTGGCATGTGCGGCGTGAATGAGAGCTTCAACGTCGGCGACCTCACCCAAGCGTGGGTCAACGAGTCGGTAATCCGCGACGTCGTAGCCACCGTCGAGTAAAGGCGAATCGTAGAAGGGTGAAATCCAGATGGCGTCAACGCTGAGGTTGTCGAGGTAGTCCACCCGATTAAGAATTCCCGGGATGTCGCCGAGCCCGTCACCGTCACTGTCGGCGAATGAGCGTGGGTAGACCTGATAAATGACGGCATCGCGCCACCATTCATTTTTTCCGCTTGGCAAGACTACGCCTCCGTTAAAGGTATTGATGCTTGGTTTTCTGGTTTTTCATCCGGCACATTTTGCATACCGTAAGCAGCGGCCACCAGGTACTTCCATAACTCCGATTCCAGTTGCTTTTCCATCCCCTGATCAGCAATGGCCGCCCCCATCAGGGTCAGCCAGCGGTCTCGGGCGTCGCCATCAACATGGAAACCGATATGGCGCATTCGCAATCGTGGGTGCCCACGTTCCTCGCTGTAAGTTCCTGGACCACCCCAATACTGCTCGAGGAACGAGCGTAAACGCCACTCGGCACCATCAAAGTCTTCGCTTGGATACATGGCGCTCAGGATCGGGTCATGGGGAACGCGCTGATAAAAATTGTGAACCAGTTTGGTGAAGAACTCATGTCCACCGAAGCGCTCGTAGGGAGTTAGATCGGATTGGCTCACCTGGCTAGGCTCCTGTCACCGATACCCATTTGGTCTTCCAATGCCATCGAAATTCCCGCAAGATAGTCGGCCACCAGAGTTTGCGCTCTAAACCCAAGGACCACGCCGAGTACTCCAGCGCTGGCAAGGAGCGGACCAACATTGATCCCGATTTCGGTCAAGATCCTCACGAGGGCAACCGACCAAATGACAATCACAGCGGCGCTTCGGGCAAGGGATCCGAGGTCGTTGGCACGCTGTGTCACCCGATTCCCTAGAAGCTGCTCGGTGACGGTCCCGGTATCTGTCATATTTCTCAAATCCCAAAAATTAATTGCGGTACTTTTTTTGGTCGCTCGATTA
>JBDNFV010000008.1:0-5808 GCA_041689635.1 Candidatus Nanopelagicales bacterium
ATCTGTTTTCGAACCATATGCCGACGCATTAAAGCTAAACGGTGCCGCGAAGTTTTCCGGTGCAGGGTTTATTGCCCGACTTCCACTGGCAATGATTGGCCTTGGGGTTTTGCTGTTCATCAGTAACACGACGGGTTCCTATGCGTTCGCCGGCTTCTTGCAGGCCGCATTCACTCTAACCGCAGCCCTGGTAGCCGTGTTATCCAGCAGAATGAGTGACCGATACGGGCAACGATTCATTCTCGTTGTCTTGCCTTTTATCTTTTCAATCGCACTATTCGCCTTTGTTTACGCCGTCACGAGTGAGTACTCGCGACCCATCCAAACCGTTCTCGCTGTTATCGCAGGGGCCAGCTTCCCCGCATTCGGATCCTTTGTTCGCACTCGCTGGGCTTATCTCACGCACAACAACGATCGCCTGCTCCACAGCGCATTTGCCTGGGAAAGCATTCTCGACGAACTGATTTTCACCTTGGGCCCACTCGTTGCGGTCGCCCTAGCTTTCAATGTGAGTTTTGCCAGTCCAATTCTGCTCGGGGCGGTGCTGACCCTCGTGGGCGCTTTGCTGCTAGCAGCACTCGGCGGGTCAGCGCCGCCACCCATATCGCGCACCGAACACAAAGACCACGGACCGACCATTCGGTTTAAAGGTATGAGCTCGGTCGCATTGGTGGCGATGGGTGTTGGGGCACTTTTTGGTACATTCGACGTTGCCGTCGTCGCCTTTATGCAAGAGGCTGGGGTGCCGCAGTTGGCGGGACTGGCATTGGCCCTATGGGCCGCAAGTTCCATGATCGGTGGCTTTATCTACGGCAGTCGTCAGTACACGATTTCGCTACCTCGACAGTTGGTCTATACATCTCTCACCATGACGGTGGTCGCTATCCCATTAGCCTTTATCGGTTCGGTTCCTTTTCTCATCGCCGCCGCCGCCGTTTCTGGGTTCGCGATAGCACCCACGCTGATCTGCACATTTTCGCTCACCCAGCGACTGGTTCCCGGCAAGCTGCTCACCGAAGGCCTCACTTGGACGAATTCGGGACTTGCGGTTGGCTTTGCCCTCGGTGCCTCCCTCAGCGGCCTCCTGGTGGACCGGGTGGGGACCTCGTATGCATTTGGCTTGGGCGCGGTTGGATCGGCCCTTGCCTTTGGCTGCGCCCTTCTCGCCCAGCGCAGGTGGCGTGAAGCGATATCGACCCGGCCTTACGAGACCACCTCAACCGCGCCCGTCTCACTTAACCAGGATCCCATACCCGGTCCGGGACCCGGCGCGTTTCTTGACGAACGAGATAGCCGATAAGTTAGGCTTAGCTACACGCTCCACAGTAGGTGGCAGCACTCGTTTTTTTTGTTCACGACATCACGACAAGGAGCACACCCTGAATCCCCTGAGTCCACGTGAAGTTCAGCACCGGGTACGTGCTGGTGAGTCACCTGAATTCGTGGCACAGGAAACCGGCTGGGAATTAGCACGGGTGATCCGCTACGCAGAACCCCCCGTTCGTGAACGCGCCTACGTCGCCCAATGCGCCAGTGAAGTCCAATTACACCAGTCCCGGGGAAGTGCCACGTTGGCATCGGTCGTCGGCAATTCCTTAGGGCTCAAACCCGAAGAACTCACCTGGGATAGCGCATACATTGGTGGCCAATGGCTGGTTCACATTCAGAGCGTTGCCGGTACCGAAAATGCACAGTGGTCCTATGAACCGTCGGGCAAATCTGTCAATCCGTTAAACCCAACGGCCCGCACCCTCATGGGTCTGGAACCTGCGCGGGAAACACTGAGCCCTTCGGCGAGTGAATCGACAATCATTGTGGACACCAGTTCAGCCCACCTGCGCGCCCAACGTCAATCGGTTAACCACGAGGTGCAGAGCGCGCCGGTGAAGTTAACCGCCGTCCCCGAACTGTTTAGCATTGAAGAACCAGAACGGGTTGTTCCGCACGAGGTGACAACTGCTCCAGCAGCACAAACGCCAGTCAAAAAGGCTCGCAAAGGACGCGCTAAGGTCCCTAGCTGGGATGAAATTCTTTTTGGCGCCACGTCAAAGGAAGATTAAGACCTTTCCCATCGCTCCGCGCCGCGCTCAGACGTATCGGTGTCAAATGGCAATGGGTCACGGGAGATATGTGCACTATTCGAACGATGAGAAGTTAGCCGTGCTCGATAATGACGCCGGCACAGAACTTCATAGGAAATATCATTCGCACTACTCACATCACCCACTAAAACTTGGTCACCGTCAGTTGTCATCACCCCGTCAATTGTTCGTGCGTTGTGCAATGCCCGGCCACCACACCAACACAGCGCTTCCACCTGCAGGTATTGAACCCGGTCAGCGAGCTCGAGTAACCGCGCTGAACCAGGGAAGAGTTTCGTTCGAAAATCCGTCAAGATTCCAAATGCGAAAACATCAATCGCTAAATCATCAACGAGTTGCGCGACCTGCTCAATCTGTTCCGGCGAATAAAACTGCGCTTCGTCACAGATGAGGTAGTCAATTCGGTGACCACCTGAAAGTCTGTCCACGACAAACCGTCGCAGATTCATCCCGTCACTGACTTCAATTGCCGGCACCTCAAGTCCAAGCCTGCTTGACAGTACCGACTCTCCCGCCCGATCAAATTTTGTAAAGACCAGCCCAGATCGTCCGCGACTGGCATGGTTGTGATCAGTTTGCAGGGCCAGGGTTGATTTGCCGCAGTCCATCGTTCCTGCGAAATAGATGAGTTCGGCCACGGCGGCATAATTCCACGCCACGCTGATCCATCAATACGTGGCCTTGCTGATGCCGGCTCCTAGCCGTTGACCCCTGAATGAAAAACTCGAAACGGAATGTGCATTTCAGCCGCCGTGATGGATCCGTGTTGGCCGAGAAACGAAGAAGTACGTGTATCAGTTTTACTGGCAAGTAAGGCATCCGCTCGGGCGATTACCATAAAATCACCCAGTCGATCCGTGAAATCCGGATCCAGATCGGGAAATAAATGTCCCTCAATGAGTTCCGTACGGGACAGGACCTCAAAATCACTTCCGAGCACGGTTCGCCAACGAGCGACGGTGTCCGCTGCTGCCCCCGGTCGGGTGTAAATGTGGCGAGCCCGAGGATCCCCGGCAACCAATGTCACATCCGCTGCGAGTTCGGGGTGGGAATCGAGGTGGATCCGGCGTTCCGGTGGACAGGCCACCATTCCGTGGTCGGAGGTAACCACCACACCGACATCTGCGTTTGGATTTTTCATCATCGTGTTCACGATCCGTTCGATAAATGCGTCGATCGCAGCAATCTCGGCGCGCCAAGGCGCAGACCCGGGACCGTGAACGTGACCGATTCGATCGAGATCAGGCCAGTAAAGGTAGGTCAGGGCGGGCGGGCGGGCATTCGCAAGTCGGTCACGAACAATTAATTCCATATCAACCAATGTGGCTGCTCCCATGTACACCCCACCACGTAGAACAGACCTGGTAATCCCGGAGTTCCGGTGCTTTTCCCGCGCGACACTGGCAACGTCAATGCCATGGGTGGCAGCCCATTCAAAAAGCGGTGTCGTGGGGACCATGGCAAGGGGGTGCGGGATGGAACCCCACTTCAAAGGCGCGAGCAGCACTTCTTCTTCTGGGACATAGAAACTCGCACCAACAAACCCGTGTTGACCCGGATTTTGTCCGGTTCCCAGCGATCCCAACGCAACCGGCGTAGTGCTGGGAAATTGCGTTCGCATGGGGTGTGCCATTGCCGACGTATTCAAAAACAGATCGGCACCGAAATCGTGTAATTGCCGTTCACCAAGTCCATCAATAAGAAGCACAAGCACATGTGATGACGGCGGAATAATGGCATCCACTCGCAGACTTGGCATCGGTGTGAGTTGCGGGTCTAAGGCATGGATGGCCAACGGAATAATATCTTTTAATTGAAGTTCAGGATTGTCGGCCGATCTGGTTTGCATCTAACGACCGTAAATCTAGTTTTTGCCCGACACACTTGCCTGAGACAAGATGTCTGCAAAATCAAGAACCTGAGCAACCGTGTCATCGCCATCGGCTGCTTGTGAGACACGCAAAGAGAAATCGTCATTCGTCGCGGTGCCGACAAATCCATGTTCAGCGTCACAGTCCGGGTCGCTACATGCCCCGGGCTCCAATTCAATCCGACTTACCGCACCCCAACCGACGCTGAGAACCACCTCAGAAACCACCGGTCCATTCGGCCCAAGAGGGTCCTTCACCACTCGATTAAGCACAACGGTGTCAATGGCCCGCAGACGGACACTCTCATTCGACGTCGATGCATAAGCCTCACCTTCATGGCTATGTTCATCGGTATGGGAAACGATGAGACGGGTGTTCGTCAAGGCTAGAACGCTCATGTGTCGCCGTAATTCATCTCGTTCGAAGGTAGCTTCTTGGTGCACGACGTAGGCGACGAGGTCTTCCTCACCCAGTGCACTGTCAAGGGCTTGGAACACCAGCTGGGGGTAGTAGCCGTGTCGCTCGAGATCACTTTGGAGCGCCTGCTCCAAGACACCTGTATTCATTAAGCCCAAGTCTAGGGGCTATGGTCAAGACGTGAATTTACCGAATCAAAAATCGGACTTTTTTTGCTTTACCCCGGAAATTGTGGAGGCCATGGAAACCGGGGTCCCCGTGGTGGCTTTGGAGTCAACAATTATCAGTCATGGGCTCCCCCGTCCGGAAAATATGCGTGTCGCGGTTGAGGTTGAGAACATTGTTCGCTCGCGAGGCGCCGTACCAGCCACGATCGCAATGCTCGAGGGTCGGGTGCATATCGGTCTCACTGACACCGAATTGGAGCAGATCGCGACCCGCGACGACGTCGTGAAAACGAGTATCCGTGACCTCGCCACCGTCGCTGCTCGTAAAGGGTTCGCTGCCACAACCGTTGCGGCGACCAGCCATTTGGCTATCCGGGCGGGCATCAACGTCTTTGCAACGGGTGGTCTTGGCGGAGTCCACCGACATGCCCGGGAAAGTTGGGATGAGTCGGCCGACTTGACCGCCCTCAGCCAACTGCCGATCACCATTATTTGCTCTGGTGTGAAATCCATCCTGGACGTTGGCGCCACCTTGGAGCGGCTTGAAACTTTGAACATTGGCGTCATTGTCTACGGCTCCCACCAGTTCCCTGGCTTCTATCTCAGCGACTCGGGGTTTCACGTTGACTGGTCCCTCTCCGATCCAACGGAAATTGCCGACGTCATCGCTGCCCGTCGGGCACTGTGCATCACTTCCGGACTGGTAATCGCCAACCCGTTGCCCCTCACCAGCCAACTCGACCCCGATCTCCATGATCAAGTTCTTGCTGACGGCTTGAAACTGGCTAATGCTAAAAAAATCACCGGAAAGGATGTCACCCCGTTCCTTCTTGACCATTTCCATCGGGCAACGCACGGACAAAGTTTGGTGGTCAACACGGAGATCATCGTTCGAAATGCTGAACTTGCCGCTCGTATCGCGGTCGCAGATTCACGCAAAATGGCGCAGGGTTAGCCCTACGTGAGCACTCCGTCGGTTCATCTTCTCGGCGATTTGATGGTCGATCTGGCGCTTCATGTTTCTACCCTTGAAGCAATCACTCGCGCCCGTGGAAGTGATCTGCCCACCCGGGCTGTACTAAGCCCCGGTGGTAGTGCGGCAAATACGGCAACCTGGCTAGCCCGATGTGGATTAACCGTTTCCTTAATCGGCGCTGTTGGTACCGATCCATTAGGTGACTACCTCATTAATCACATCGAAAGCTCTGGTGTCCGCGTTGTGGTTCAGCGCGTGCCAGGGGAATTAACCGG
>JBDNFV010000009.1:0-1797 GCA_041689635.1 Candidatus Nanopelagicales bacterium
ACAAAAGGACAACAGAGACCATTCTGCGGGACTAACATCCGCCCAGAACGATTTCAGAAACACTCGAGGTAACACTGTCCGACTGGGGGTCGGACTCAACCGCACAAACCGAGGAGGTCCGGTGTCTGATTCATCAGGTTCATCAATTGCAGCAAACATGGACGACGACGAACGCCGTCTAGCAGAAATGGGTTACAAGCAGGAGCTCAATCGTTCCTGGTCAAGTTTCTCAAACTTCGCCGTCTCATTTTCGATCATTTCGATCCTGGCTGGCTGCTTCACCACATTTGGTCAAGCGTGGAACAACGGCGGTCCGATTGCCATTTCGATCGGTTGGCCGATTATCGCCGGCTTCATTCTGATTATTGGCTTTACGTTGTCCGAACTGGTTTCGGCCTACCCGACTTCAGGTGGTATCTACTGGTGGGCATCCAAACTGGGTGGCCCAAAGGCGGGTTACTACACCGGCTGGCTCAACCTGATCGGTTTGCTTGCAGTCATCGCCTCGGTTGCCTACGGCTGCGCGACCTTCTTCGATCTAGCGCTCAGTTCGCTGAACGAATCATGGGCCGCGGGTTACTCGCTGCAGCGGGTCTTCGTGTTGTTCATTGTTGTCCTAACCATTGTGGTGATCCTCAATATTTGGGGTGGCAGAATCATGGACAAAATCACGAACGTCTCCGTGTGGTGGCACGTGTTCGGCGCGTCACTGATCGTCCTCATTCTGATTTTTCTGCCAGAAAACCACATGAGCTTCCAAGACGTCTTCAGCATGCGGGTGAATAACTCTGGTGGGCTTAACGGTGGGACGACCGACGGAATTGGTTTCTGGTTCTACATTCTGCCCCTCGGTTTTTTGCTCACCCAGTACACAATCACTGGATTTGACGCTTCGGCGCACCTTTCCGAGGAGACCCAAGGTGCTTCGAGTGGCGCTGCCAAAGGAATTTGGAAGTCAATTTTCTACTCGGCAATCGGAGGGTGGATCCTCCTGCTCGCAGTCCTGTTTGCCGTACAAGATCCCGAAGCTGTCACTGCCGGTGGTGGTGGCGTTGCCGTGATTCTGATGCAAGCGCTGGACGCAAGGGTTGTCGGCTTTGTACTTCTCATCTCCGCATTTGGTCAGTTGTTCTGTTCCACCGCGTGTATGACAAGCACCTCACGCATGGCGTTTGCTTTCAGTCGCGATGGCGCAGTGCCGGGTGCAAAATATTGGGCTACCTTGAACAAGAACAAGATCCCGGCGAATGCCGTGATCATGGCCGCGGTAGTTGCAATGGTGATCACCCTGCCGGCCCTACTCGAGGTCAATATTGGTTCTGAAGAGGCACCCATTATTGTTCCCACCGCGTTTTACGCGGTGGTTTCGGTTGCGGTGATCGGGTTGTTCCTTTCCTTCTTGATCCCGATCTACCTGCGTTGGCGCGCGGGTTCCAACTTCGCCCAAGGTCCGTGGAACCTGGGTAACAAATGGAAGTGGATGGCCCCGGTCGCCATGATTGAGATCGTTGTTGTCTCGGTTTACTTCATTCTGCCGTTCACACCGGCTGGCACTCCCGGATGGTTGCGCTGGCTCAATGGCTCACCCAGCGCGGAAGAGGTGCCGTTCGAATGGAAGTTCGTAAACTACGCACCGATTTTGACGATTGGCGCCTTGGTCTTGCTGTGGATTTTCTGGCACCTCTCCGCGAAGAAGTGGTTCACCGGACCAAAGATGACCATTGACTTACCAGAGGGTGTCTCCTCAGCGGATGAAATTGCCCTCGAGCACGAGCACAAGGGTTTTCATCAGCCACC
>JBDNFV010000010.1:0-8128 GCA_041689635.1 Candidatus Nanopelagicales bacterium
GCTTCGCGATGGTGGATCCTGGCATTGGCTGCCACGATCACCCGTTCACCCATGCGGTGTGCCCGCCAACACAGGTCTAGATCGTCGCGAAAGAGCGGGAGTTCTGGGTCAAAGCCGCCCAGGGCATCGAAAATATCCCGCCTGATCAGCATTCCGGCGGAACTGACCGCCAATACATCGCGATCTCCATCGTGTTGACCCTGATCGTGCTCACCTCGCTCGAGACCGGTTACCCGCCGCCCGTCAGAGGTGATGCCAACTCCCACTTCAAGGAGGAGCCTGCGGTCATGCCAGCCCAGAATTTTAGGGCCGAGCACCGCAACACTGGGTTGTCGATCCGCCGCTAGGAGAAGCTGCTCAAGTGCCGTTGAATCCGGCGCGCTGTCATCGTGCAACAGCCAGATCCACTCGATTGTGTCGTCGGGACGAGCATCTGCCACAAAATCCGGGCGTGGCACCAAAGCGAGTCCGGCATTAACGCTGGCGCCGAAACCCGGGTTCTCCGTGAGCCCTACTACCCGATCCTGACCCAAACTCTGGGTGAGGATTTCTCGGGACGTATCCGCCGAATCGACATCAACGCCAACAATGACCTCAGGGGGACGGCTGGTTCGAGCCAACTGCGTCAACACCGCCGGCAACCAGGTCGCCCCGTTGTGGGTAACGAGAACGGTGGTAACAAAATGAGGCCGGGTGATGGTCTCCTCACCCGGTGCGATTTCCTCGAATTCGAAACTTACATCTTGGTCAAACCACGGGGAGTCCGAACCATTCGTTGCTTCCGGCTCCAGCAGGGTTTCACTCACCAGTACACCCTATGTCGCATCACCGATTACGACGGCGACCCGCCGATTGGGGCCCGCCGATTGGGGGCCGCCGTTTGGGGGCCGCAGTCTGCCGGTTAGGAGACGGCAAGTTTTTTGAGTCGGCGGCGTTCACGTTCGGAGAGCCCACCCCAGATGCCAAAGCGCTCGTCCTGCTCGAGTGCGTACTCCAGGCAATCAACGCGCACCTCGCAGGAGAGGCATACTTTCTTCGCCTCGCGGGTGCTGCCACCTTTTTCGGGGAAAAAGGCCTCGGGGTCGGTCTGAGCGCACAGCGCCCGTTCCTGCCACGCGAGCTCCTCAACATCGGATAGTGGTACCAGTCCCAGTACCGCACCTTGAGGCCGATCTGTTTCAACCACGGATATTCCTCCTCGACCCTTCATTGGTTCACCCTTTTTTTTAATGACTACGCTGTATTACAGAGGTGTGATTCACAAACGTCAAGCCGAAACCGGACATTTCAGTCAAATTTCTTAAATTTATTAATAAAAGTTCGTCATTTCGGTGTGTCGGCATTTTCCTGTCCCCATCCGGGGGGACGAACCATGGTAAGCCCGCGGTTTACAAAAACATGCAAAGATGTCGTCGTGAAAATCACGGCACTGGCCGGCGGAATCGGCGGCGCTCGATTTTTGCGTGGCCTCACTCAATGCGGCAAGGTCACCCGGGACACCGAGGTCACCGTGATTGCCAATACGGGTGATGACATTTGGGTCCACGGCGTCCGCGTCTGCCCTGACCTCGACACCGTGATGTACACCCTCGGCGGTGGCATCAGTGCCGAGCGGGGTTGGGGTCGCGAGGGCGAGACTTTTACCGCCAAAGAAGAGCTCGCGATCTATGGCGTGGAACCCACTTGGTTTGGCCTGGGCGATAAAGATCTGGCAACCCATCTGATCCGCACCACCTCGCTCAATGCGGGTTACCCGCTCAGTGAAGTGACGCAAGCCCTCTGTGACCGATGGAAACCGGGAGTGAATTTAATCCCCATGACCGATCAGCGCTGTGAAACCCATGTTGTCGTTGACCACCCTGAAACGGGCGCTCGGGTCGCCATGCATTTCCAAGAATGGTGGATTCGATACGGCGCCAAGTTGCCCGCCCATGAATTTGTGCAAGTCGGTCTGGACACGGCCCAACCGGCGCCGGGGGTCATCGATGCGATCAATAATGCCGACCTCATCCTGCTCCCCCCGAGTAACCCGGTCGTTTCCATCGGCACGATCTTGGCCATCCCTGGAATTAAAGATGCCATCCGCCACACGTCGGCACCGGTCCTTGGCCTGTCCCCCATTATTGATAACGCACCCGTGCGCGGAATGGCTGATGCGTGTCTGCGCGCAATCAACGTGGAGACAAGTGCCGCAGCGGTTGCGCGGCATTACGGCAGTCGATCCGACGGGGGGATTTTGGACTACTGGTTAATTGATCAGCGTGATTCGGATTCGCTGGGTGAAATTGAAGACCTTGGAATCACCGCACGCGCCATCCCACTTTTAATGACCGACATTGATGCCGCCGGCGCCATGGCGAACTCAGCCCTTGATTTGGTCCTTGGCAACGAAGTTTAATTTACGATGCACATAGACGTTGGCGTTCAGGTTTACGGGCTACCCACCGACCATCAATTCACTTCGGGTGATGACCTTGTTGCAGCATTTCTCGAGGCGTTAGCACCGGAGAAAAGCTTGCAGGACGGCGACATCATCGTGATCACGAGCAAGGTTGTGGCTAAGTGTGAAGGTCGCGTGGTCACTGGAGCTCACGATCGAGAAGATGCCATTATGGGTGAAGCAAAACGGGTAGTTGCAACGAAAACTCACGCTCGTGGCGTGACCACGATCGTTGAAACTCACACGGGATTAATTCTGGCGGCTGCCGGCATCGATGCAAGCAATACCGAACCGGGAACACTGGTGTTGCTACCGGTTGATCCCGATCACAGTGCGCGAGCAATTCGTGAACGGATCACGGTGGTAACGGGGATCAACGTTGGAGTTGTCATCACCGACACCCTCGGTCGCGCGTGGCGACTCGGTGTCACCGACCACGCCATCGGTGCCGCAGGAATCACGGTGCTAGATGACCTCACCGGCAAACCCGATGCGTTTAATCGCACACTAGAAATGACCGTTGTCGCAGTCGCTGATGAAATCGCCGCGGCAAGTGAACTGGTCCGACCGAAAGACTCTCTCACGCCGTTCGCTCTCATTCGAGGGTTGGCGCACCTGGTCACTCAAGAGCACGGACCCGGAGCACGAGCAATTGTTCGGCCAACGGAAGAGGACCTTTTTTCCCTCGGTACCGCTGAATCAATTGCACTTGGTAAGCAACAGGCGGTTACCGACCGGCGAACGGTTCGTAACTTTGAGCCAGAGCAGGTTCCCAGCACGGTCATTGATAAAGCGATCCAGGCTGCGATCACCGCGCCCGCACCGCATCACAGCACGCCGTGGAGATTTCTCGTGCTCGATGCGCACGATGAACAGCAACAACACAGACGCATCGCGCTCCTTGACGCCATGGCACACACCTGGCAGCGCGACCTGCACGCCGAAGGTAAATCAGAAAATGAAGTGACCAAGCGCATTGCGCGCGGAAACATCCTGCGCACCGCGCCGTGCGTCGTTATCCCATTCATGGACCTTGCCGCAGGTGCACACACCTACCCCGAAGTTGATGGCCGTAATGACAGTGAACGCGACATGTTTTTGGTGGCAGGAGGCGCCGCCGTAGAAAACTTTTTGATCAGTATCAGCGGCCAAGGTTATGGATCCGCTTGGATTTCCTCAACGCTGTTTTGTGCCGACACCGTTCGAACGCAACTTTCACTTCCAGAATCATTCATGCCATTGGGAGCAATTGCAATTGGGGTGCCGGCAACACGTTCGAGTGAACGCCCAAGCAGAACGGCTCAAGACTTCCTTATTGACTAGTGGTTCACTTATCGCAAGAGAACCGAATTGCTAGGTCATCGAGCTTCGCATTTACCCAGACGCGGGCTCCGTCGCGCAGTTCGTTGTGTGCGCCGATGGTGGCAAAGTCACCGACCACGCTGTCCACGATCACGCATGAGTCACCTATCACGGCCCCCTGACCAATAATGCTGTTGGTAATCGTGACATCGGCGCCGATTACGGCTGAATCAAAAATCACACTGGCGTCGATGGCGGTGTTTGATCCAACCGTTGCTCCAGCGCCGATGGTGGTGCCGCCGTAGACGCGGGCTGATTCAGAAACCTGTGCACCGGCCAGGATGAGTGACTCCCCTGGCGCAATCACCGCGGGTGATGGGGCGTTGCCCAGAACGAGATCAACCGAACCTGACACAAAATCCATGGGCTGGCCAAGGTCAAGCCAGTAGCCGGGGTCAACAACACCCATCACTAGGCGATCAGCGGCTAGCAGTGCTGGGAAGATTTCGCGTTCGACGGAGACAGGTCTGCCTTCGGGAATTGATTCAATAACCGAGCGGGTGAAAACGTAACAGCCCGCGTTGATTTGGTCGGTGACGATTTCTTCAGGGGTTTGTGGTTTCTCCAGGAATTGCAGTACTCGACCGTCACCCGAGGTTGGCACCAGGCCGTAGGCTCGTGGATCTGCAACACGAGTCAGATACAACGTGACATCTGCTGCACTGTCGTGATGCGTATTGATGAGTGCGTCGATGTCAAGACCGGTGAGTACATCCCCGTTGAAAATCACGACCGGATCATTCGGGCCACCTTGCAGGAAACTTGAGGCGAATCGAATCGCACCCCCGGTACCCAATGGCACTACCTCGGTTGCAATGACAACGTCGATTCCGAGGTCGGCATCAGCGATGAAACTGGCGAAAACCTCGGTTCGGTAACTCGTTGCCAGCACGATTCGGCTGATTCCGGCGTCGCGTGCCCGCACAATCTGGTGCACGGTAAATGGAACACCGGCAACGGGCAGCATCGGCTTCGGTGTGTTGATTGTGAGTGGACGCAGTCGAGTTCCCTGACCGCCGACAAGGAGGATTGCTTCGCGCATGGGGGCAGCCTGCCATAGCGGTGACGCGACACATCAGGTTGCACGTACGCTCGGGCTCGTGCAAGCAACCGGCAAGAAGGACATATGGCAATTACTCAACAGTTTTGCCGATCCGCAACGGCCTTTCATCACGACTAATTTCACCGATACGGGTCGCATCGAACTTTCGGTCACCACTTTTGTTAACGGCGCGGCGAAGTCCGCAAACGCTCTGCGTGACGTGATCGATGCAGAACCCGGTACTCGCGTGCAGGTTGATCTGGGTTGGACCTGGCAGCAGGCGGTCTGGCAGGCCGGTGCGTTGATCTCTGGCAATGAGTTGGTGACCCAAGGCCCAGAGGTGCTGATCGTTGCGGCCGGTCAACCTAACCAGATGGACTCGGTTGGAGTTTTCGGTATTTCGACGGATGGCTGGGGTCGACCGCAGGGTTGCGAGGGCGAAATTACCGCTGAAGTACAAGGCCAACCTGATGGGTGGATGTACCCGGAGTTTTTTGAGTCACAGTTAGACATGATTCGACACGTGCACCAATGGGGTCTTGAGCGCGGGGTCGGTGCGGGTGCGCGGATAGGAATTGACACCGGGCGCACCGAACAAAACGTTTTTATTCCGTTTCTGCTGCCATTGATTTTTGCTGGATCAATTGTCTTGAGCGACACACTCGATGAAAACCTGATCAAGCAGGAACAGATTACCCACATACTGCACTTGTGAATTAAGTGACGCTCACCGTGATGACGGGACTCACGCCCGCTGCTTGACGGTTAGCAACAACAACAAGCCGATACTGGTAGGTCGTGCCAGCGGGTGTTGCTTTCTTCACGGTGAACGCAATCTTGCCGCCGGCCCGTGTTTTAGTTTTACCGACAGTTCGCCACTCCCCCGTCTGGGGATCACCACTTACGAGCACCTGTCGCCACACCGTGAGTCCGATCTTGCCCGGGCGCATCTTCGCCTTGATAACGAAGGACTTTCCGTCTTTTTTGCTCACGGTCACAGAACTGATCAGAGCAACGGTCCGTTGCTTAACGCTGGGCACAACACCGATGGCTAACTCCGCGCTCGCGCCGACAATGACATCTTTTTTCGTGGTGACGACCCGGTACGTCTGGGTTGTCGACGGTGGCCACGGATCCTTAACGGTGAAGGTCACCTTGCCTTTGACCTTGGTCTTCTTTTTCACAATTGTTGTCCACTCTTCACCGGCGCGTTGTTGCAACCACACG
The DNA here is from genome assembly GCA_041689635.1 of Candidatus Nanopelagicales bacterium. Classification (GTDB taxonomy): domain Bacteria; phylum Actinomycetota; class Actinomycetes; order S36-B12; family S36-B12; genus UBA4592. The sequence continues at coordinate 6,072 of JBDNFV010000010.1, forward strand.
CGCAAGCCCTTTTGGGCCGGATCGACTTTGGCCTTGATCGCGAAAGGCTTACCGGCTGGTTGATCGACTTTGGGCGCAGTGAGAAGGGCGACGGATCTTTCGCTGGCGGGAACCGGAACCGCAGGTGCGATCACTCCCGGTGCAACCGGCGGGGCGACGGGGATGCCCGCATTGCCATCAATTGCTGTGACGAAGTTCGACTTAAGACCGAACAAACTCCGCATTTCATTACCCGTTTTGGTAACGACACTGCCATCTGACAACGTTGCGGCGAGAGTCCTTACCGCGCCAGCCGTCGTCCGTTCGATCACGGCGAGTTGCCACACCCCGGCAACGCCAAATGCCTGGGCGCTCTGAGCTTGAGTGATCACTTTGGTCCACGAGGCATCCGGATTCGATGGATCGAGTGAATAGGGATCGGGCATCGAAATCAAATAAGGGAACTTCTCCCCGCCCCACACTTCAGAAACAGCTTGTGACGCGCCGCCGTTGGATGAGGAGTAAAACGCTTTGATCGCTTTACCGTCTTTGAGAATCGCAAGGCCGGTGGTGGGTGATGTGTGGGTTGCGTTGACGGCTGCGACCCAGCGCTCCCCTTGGGCACTTGATTGCTTGGTCCAGCCGGTAAAGGCTTGATCCGAGAATGGTCCGAAACCATCGTCGAGGTGACAACTACAACTCTTGCGCAGGCCAGCGTCGATTTTGGAAAGTGCGTAGGTCCGAGCGGCGAGCACCTGTGCCTGCAGGGCGGCGTTGGGCCACGAGCTGGGAACCTCGGAGACCCCATAAAGATATTCGTCGTGCAGGCGCAGTCGATTGACCGCATTGAGCTTGACACTTCCTCCGGCCGTGATCGGGGTGACCTCGATGTAGCCGTACCGGAATCGACTGCCCGGCTGCGATAGTGGGCGGGCCTTATTTGTTACATGGACAAGGGTGGCGCCTAACGGCCGAGCAGTTGCAGATGGACCGACTCCAATAACGCTCGTCGTACCGCCGGAAATCTTGACCACTTGGACTTGCCCACCCGATGGTTGAAACTGGAAAATATCTGCCGGGGTGCCTTGCGTCACAAGACCACCAACGGAAACTTCGAGGGCACCTCCACTTGGATCGAGTGCTTGACTTTGCATGTCCACCCGAGTCTTTTGAAACTCAACGTTGGCGGAGATCTCCATATCGTCTTGCACCGATGAAACTTGGGTTCCTTGGTAGTAGTACGTAACGATTGACGTTGCGTCCATGCCGGCCTTGGCCATTGCTCGCGCTCCCCATTGGGACAGCCCAACTCCGTGCCCGAAGCCCGAACCGGTCAATGCAAATGATGCTGGCGGAGCACACGGGTCCGGTGGCGAGTCTGCACTGGCTAATACTCGAGCTTGACCAACCCACGGGTAGAGGGCTTCGCCATTTCCCGTTGAATTCATGGTCACGGTGTAGGTCCCCGGTGGGACGGGCTGACCCGCGTCGTTGTTCTTATCCCAATCGATGCCGAGCGCTCCTGGTTCACCTTGTCCGCCGCTGAGCGAGCGAACAACATCCCCGCACTGCGAGCGAATGGACATATTCCATTGCAGTGGCGCATTCGTGATGGCTGCGATGCGCACCGGTTGGGCTTGACCCCATGTGGCGGGTGCCGCAGCCGGGTTGATCATGCTGGCGCCCATTTTGGCGCCGGTGGCCGCGCGAATTGCCGGAAGTTGGGCTTCTAAGAACTTACCCGGACACGAGGTAGAGCCGATGTCACCGTGACCACCGACAACAAGTGCGGTAGCGGTCACACCAGGTTTGTAGTTTGAAGTTCCGGCGTCCGAATCCGAGACAAGTGTTGTTTGCCCGTTGGGATCCCGGTGGTTCATCGATAATTTCCAGGCAAGTAAGGAAGACACCGAGTCAACTATCGCGACCATTTCAGCGTCGCTTGGATTAAATGTTTGAAAGTTTCCAAGAGCAGAGATGGCAAAAGTTTGGTCATTAAAACCTGCCGTGTGCCCACCAACTACCGCTTTGTCCATTCCACCACCGCGGCCTTCGTAGAGTCGACCGAACCGGTCAAC
>JBDNFV010000011.1:0-4127 GCA_041689635.1 Candidatus Nanopelagicales bacterium
ATGAGTTCAACGCCCTAAATTTCTGCTCGGACTTCGTGTAAACGTACTGTTTGAAGGAGCCCAATCGCAATCCACACCGCCATCATGGAAGTGCCACCCGCCGAGACGAAAGGCAAGGGAATACCGGTAATCGGCATGATCCCCAAAGTCATCCCGATATTTTCAAATGTTTGGAAAGCCAGCCACGCGAGTACACCCGTGGCGACCAAGCGCCCATATTGGTCATCCGCTTTCCACGCGATCCTGGCCGCGCGCCACAGAAGCACGGAAAGCAGCAGAATCAAAATTACCGAACCAAGGAACCCAAGTTCTTCACCGCTGACCGTGAAAATAAAGTCACTCTCGTTAACCGGGACGAACTTTCCTTGGGTTTGTGGACCTTCAAATAAGCCGGTACCAAACCAACCACCTCCACCAATGGCGATGCGGGCCTGGTTCGCACTGTAGCCGGCGGCGCCCGTATCCAGGTCGGGTGAGATAAATGATGTCAACCGCGCGACTTGATATTCCTTGAGCAAGCCCAACTGAATGGCCAGCAGGATTAAAAAGGCCGATCCCCCAATCAGGGCAACGAGCCAGCGGGTACGGACCCCTGCCACGGCGATCACCGAAATCGCGACCGATCCCAAGATCAGTACGGTTCCGGTGTCATTTTGTAACAGGATTACCCCAATTGGCAGTGCGGCCGCGGCCAATGCCAACAAGACATCTGAACCGGAAGGCTCGGTCTCAATATCTTTACGTTCGGACAGCAGCGCCGCCATCATTAAAATTACGGCGATCTTCATGAACTCGGAGGGCTGCAACGTCAGGCCGCCGGGGAGATCAATCCAAGCGCGCGCGCCGGCAACCGTCACCCCGATGCCTGGCACAAATGGCATCAGCAGCAGGAAGAATGAGATTCCATAAATAATTGGGGTGTAAGCACGCAGCCATCGATAATTCAGACGTGAAGCCAAATAACCCAGTCCGATCGCGAGAACAACGTTGATCAGGTGACGCTTTAGGTAGGACGAAGGATCCGTTGGCGATGCAAGATCCGCGCGACTGGCGGACCACACCAAGACCGAACCTAAAATTGTGAGCGCTAAACCGGCAATAAGCAAAATCCAATCGAGATCCCGCCAATATCCATGGCCTCTCGCGCCCGCCCGCGAACCAGCACCAACCAATGAATTGTCGGCGCTCGTACTCGAATAAAATTTGGCCACTAGTTTGACCCTGCTGCCGAAACCATGCCCGACATTTTGCCTTTGGGTGTTACGGGCGTCCCATCGGGCCTAATAACGGGCAGTGACTTCGAAGGTGCCCCGCCAATAAGCACACTATTATTTGGATTCACCGTGCTTCCCTTGATGCCAAAGAGTGCTTCATAGATTTTGCGAACACTGGGACCGCTCGTCTTTGATCCGGTGCCACCCTGGGTGACCATCATCACGATTGCGTAGCGCGGTTTATTTGCCGGAGCGTACGAGGCAAACCACGAGGTCGAAACTTTGTCGCCGGTGACCTGGGCCGATCCGGTCTTTGAGGCAACCGGAATTTGATTCAATGGAAAACCGGTGAAGGGAGACTCCCCGGATCCGTCCGTCGTTACGCCCGGGAGAGAGTTTCGTAAGAAATTGATTGTTGACTTTGGCACATCCAATTGTGACTTAACGGTTGGCGTGATTCGCTCAATGACGCTGCCGTCTGCACCCATGATCGCTTTCACCAATTCTGGTTCGTAGACGGTTCCACCATTGGCAATTGCTGAATAAGCCATTGCCAGTTGCAGCGGGGTGACTGCCGTGTCCCCCTGTCCAATCGCAGCATTGAGCGCGTCACCTTCACGCCAACGAAAACCATCAGCACAATTCTCTTTGTCGAGCGCCGTGTAATAGTCCGCCTGCTTGGGGTCGGTTTTGCGCGTTTCCGGGTAACCGGCAATGGCATTCGCGCACCACGTTTCGCGCTTGGCTTCCCAGTTTTGAACTTTGAAAGCCCGGCTGGCAATTCGTCCCGCTGACTCACCTGGCAAATCAATACCGGTCGGGGTTCCGAAGCCAAACATGGACGCAGCGTCAGCGACCGGGTCTGGTGAATCGCGGGTGGCATCATTTCCACCCGCGGCCGCCCACATGCGATCTGCCAAACCATAAAAAACCGTGTTACAGGAAACCTCTATCGCTCGAGCAAGGGAAATTCGACCATATGCCGAGGATTCATAGTTTCGAAATATTTGGGTTCCCAAATTGACTTGCCGTGGACAGTTGTAATCCGCATACAGCGAGTAACCTTCTTTACCCGCAGCCGCGGCGGTGACAACTTTGTAGGTTGAACCAGGTGCAAAAAGCCCTTGGGTGGCATTGGAGGACAGCGAGTCACTTTTCACCAAGGATTTATATTGCTTTTGAGTGACACCGCCAACCCAGATCCCTGGATCATAGGTTGGGTAGCTAGCCATGGCCAGAATTTGCCCGTTGCGCACATCAACCACCACCGCGGCTCCCGAGTCCCCCGGATACCCTTGCCCCTGAGCTCGTTGGACGGCAGCAACCAATTGCTTTTCAACGACGGATTGCAATCGTGCGTCAATCGTTGACACGAGGTAGTTGCCTGAGACGGCTGGTTTTTGACTTACGGTACCTGTGACTTGACCAGATGTATCGACCTCAAGGGTGGTGACACTCGGTTTGCCGCGCAATTGTGTATCATAAAAATTCTCGAGTCCGGAGCGCCCAATTGTGTCCGTGCGCCGTAGACGGTCATAGGCATCTGATTGACCCTGCCCCACGATCTGCTCTTCGGTGACCGGTCCCAAGTAACCTAAAATATGGGCCGCGTTGACATCAAATGGGCCGCTGTATTCACGGACCGCCGTCAACTTCGCCGTGACACCGGCAAACTCTGACCGTTGCTCCATAATTGTTAGTGCGGTTTGCGGGTCCACATCAGTGGCAACCGGCACGGCTTGATAGGTCGAACCATTCCAACAAATGGGTGGCTTGGGAGCACCGTCTGTGCCACACGGCATGAGTCGCTCTGAAATTGAGGTGGGGGTTTTCCCCAGAATCCCGGCGAGACGCTTGATGACCGCGTCACCATTTTCGTTCTGTTGGTTTAATTCCTGCCGATCAATTGTCACGATGATTGATGTTCGGTTGGAGACGAGCGGCCTTCCCATCTGGTCCAAAATCAATCCGCGCACGGCTGGTTCGACGACTTCACGAACCGTGTTGTTTTCCGCCGCTGCCCGATATTGATCCCCTTCCATCACCTGGAGGTAAAACAGACGGGAGACCAAGGTTGCCAGCAACGAGAAGATCAGAATGCCCAGAACGATCAGACGCAGATTAGATCTTTCACTCACGAGCACTCCTTTCCAGACGTAGAACTCCGTAGCGACAATGGCTCATCAGCCTCCACCATTATGCGTCCGCTGGGTCTTTGCTGCCCCAATGCGCCCCTGACCCGCCCGTTGCCACGGCGGCATCCAGTGCGCAAAGGACGGCTCGGGAGGGTGTCAGTTTCCCGATGAAAAGGATATTTGGGGCAGAAACGGACGTGAGATGTAGGCAACCAACGGAATGACCAATGCGGACAGGAGTACGCCGTACAGCGCCGAACTTAGGGTGATCCACGGGACTTCGGCCCAATTAACCCGATTCCCACCCAGGGCCGTGTCCACAATTGCCGTTCCCAAAGCAGCAGCGGCGGTACTCAAAGCCGTGATACCGATCATGATGGGCAAGGTTCGGTCCCTCGGGTCAATCCAGTATCCGGCCACAAATCCGATGCTTAGGTAGATGATCGCATTGACCCCGACCAACGTGTCCGAGGAAGGTGACAGGTCAAGTAGCAACCCGGCGGCGAATCCGGCTGTTGCCCCCTGCAGTGGGCCCATGGCGAAAGCAATGGCAACCACCGTCACAACGACGAGGTCCGGGGTCGCACCCGGGATACCCAGTCGACTGAGCAGCGTCAGCTCGAATAAAACCGCGAGAAATACGCAGGTCCCAATGAAAAGCCCTTGTCGAATAATCATTGGTTAATTACCATTCGGAGCCGGAGTCGCTGCCGTCTCTTTTTCATTTGATGACGTCGGGGTGGGATCAGTGCTCGTCGGGGTGGGATCAGTGCTCGTC
>JBDNFV010000012.1:0-2313 GCA_041689635.1 Candidatus Nanopelagicales bacterium
GCTGGTTTCCTTCACCACCATTACTTCGGGCACCGCAAAGGTTTCGCCAAATTTTGTATTGAACCTCTGCGCCAAATCGCGAGTGAGTTCGAGGTGCTGGCGCTGATCCTCACCCACGGGGACACCGTTTGCTTGATACAGCAAAATATCGGCCGCCTGCAGGATCGGGTAGGTGAACAAGCCAACCGTCGAACGGTCATTTCCTGCCTTTGAACTCTTATCCTTGAATTGGGTCATCCGACTTGCCTCACCGAAACCGGTTTGGCATTGCAGCACCCACGAAAGTTGGCTGTGGGCCGCGACTTGGCTTTGCGCGAATACCGTGCATCGAGAAGGATCGAGCCCGATGGCGAGTAATTGGGCAAATGAAACTAGGGTCCGCTTGCGCAGTAACTCGGGATCATGGTCAACGGTGATCGCATGTTGATCAACCACGCAAAAAAATGAATCATGACTCTGTTGGAGTTTCACCCACTCGTGCAGTGCCCCCAAAAGATTGCCAATATGAAATGAATCAGCGGTTGGCTGGATACCGGAAAAAATTCTAGGTTTTTGATTACTGTTCGTCACCGTTGTATTCTTCCTCACTACCCGTTTCGCGGGTCACCACCCGCACTCTGGCCACCCGTCGGCCATCAAGTTCGGTGACTTCAAATTCATGGTTGCCTAATCCAACCGTGTCACCGATCTGCGGTAGTTGTCCCAGTTGCGAAATAATAAAGCCGGCGATTGTTTCAAATGGTCCCTCGGGCAGTTCAATGGACGTCTGATCCTCAAAGTCATCGCGATTAAGAAGTCCGTCAACGCTTACTTCACCCAGTGCACTGAGTTCATGAGCTGGGACATCGACGTCGTACTCATCCTTGATGTCACCGATGAGCTCCTCGACCAAATCCTCCATCGTGACCAATCCAGCGGTACCGCCATATTCGTCCTGGACCATGGCGAGGTGAGCGCGAAGCCGACGCATTTCGTTGAGTGTTCCCAAGATTGCCTTGCTCGCCGGAAAACTCAGTACATCACGCGCCAGTTTGCCCACAAGAATGCTGGGGTCTTCAAGGTCGGGGTCGAGTAAATCACGAATATGCACGAATCCAACGACTTCATCAGCACTGCCTCGAATCACGGGGTAGCGCGAGTGCGGCTGGTCTGAAATTAATCGAATTGCTTTCGACACGGACAGTGATGCATCAAGAAATGACACTTCAGTGCGAGGCATCATGACTTCGCGCAACTCGCGTTCCCCTGCCGCAAAAATGTCATCAATCATTTCGCGTTCCTCAACGCTGAGATCCTCGTGGGCCGCAACGAGGTCACGTAGTTCCTCACCGCTCATCTGTTCTTTAACAGCTTTAGGGTCGATGCCAAAAATTCGAATGACCACGTTGGTTGACGCACTCAGGGCGAGGATAAATGGTTTGGTGATCTTGGCCGTGAATTCGATGGGACCGGCAACAAAGAGTGCAACCTGCTCAACTCGTTGCAAGGCGATTCGCTTGGGAACCAGTTCGCCCAGAACCAATGAGATGTAGGCAATCACCACGGTGGTGAGCACAAATGCCACCGCACTCGCCGCAGCGCTGTTCAGGCCCCAATTCTCCAACGGGACAGCCAATTCGGGTGCGATGGTAGCCGCACCAAATCCAGCTGAAACAAAACCCGCCAGGGTAACCCCGACTTGGCCGGCCGCCAGGAATCGGCCCGGGTCGGCCGTTAAGCCGGCGAGGGTGCGCCCTCTTTTAGAATTCTCAGCTAAACGGGCAACTTGACTCTCCCGCACCGACACTAGGGCCAGTTCTGCCGCTGCAAAAAAACCACCGATTAAGACAAAAAACAAAATCACGCCAAAGTTGACCAAAAGATCGCTCACGGGCCTAACAATAGGAGTCAGCGGTCTTTAGCCCCCGGCGGCGGGTTTGACCCCAAACAGCCGGACTTTCCCAGTTCCTGGGAAAGTCCGATATTACCGACCCCATTTGGCTAATTTTTGTCCGACTTTCCCAGTTCACAAGACCGGCGGACAAGCTCGGATCACCCGCCCGGTCCACCCGGTGGCAAGACTGGGCTAGATGGCCGTACGGCCGGATGAGTTGGACATTTCGGCACAAAATTGCCTGAGTTTTGTCAGACTTTCCCAGAAACTGGGAAAGTCTGACAAGGGGGGAGGGTTAGCGCATTGCTCCCTGCAGCCGGGTGTCAATTGCGCTGAGGAAATCTTGGGTGGTCAACCATTTTTGCTCGGGTCCGACCAACATGGCCAGATCCTTGGTCATGTCCCCTGCCTCTACGGTTTCAATACAGATCCGCTCAAGA
>JBDNFV010000013.1:0-2302 GCA_041689635.1 Candidatus Nanopelagicales bacterium
ACGACCGGATCGCTTACCGACAGGGACTCCAACAGCCGAGCACTCAGTGCGGTCCAGTGAGTCTCACTGATATCCACGGGCAAGACCGGAGCCAGCATTGCGATACCGACTCCGACAGCAATAATGTGTAATACAACCGAATCAAGATCGACCATTGGATCGACCAAGCCGTGCTCGCGCAATTTCACCACAATATCGCGGGATTTCTCCCATCGATACTCGATCCGTTGCGCCAATATTTCGCGCAAACCCTCATCAAATGGGGCACCCGCCAAAGCGGAGAGTTCAATAGGATCCCACGCACTTGCTGGATCTCCCCAAATATCACGAGAGGCCGACAGCAATAACTGCAAGGCGTGATTTTCGTTCGCGTCAAGATTTACGTCAAGACTTTTGGTGACCGATGAATACGGCATCGCGGCGATGACGAGCTTTAGAAACTCTGACCGATTCCTTGCAACCGCAGTCACGGTACCCGCCGCATAACCTGAATTTTTAGAGATTTCACGTCGAGAAATATTGAGAACGCCGAGGGTGGAGTACAGGTCCCGGGCGGCAATAAGAATTTTTTGCCGGGTTGAATCTGCGACCACCAAACTCAATTCCCTGAAAGTGCTTCGTGGACAGCCTGTGCAATCTGTACCAAAATTTCACTTTCCCGCGCTCGATCAACACTCGTTGCAGTGATGACGTGCAATCCACCGTCAATCGCCTTGTCCAGTTCCTCGGCCAATTCGTCTTCGGTCGTAACGGTGACAGCATGAGCCCGAAGCGACGTTGCGACCAACGTTGGGTCAATCTCAAGGGGTATCCCGAATACTTGTTCGAAGTACTGTGCGTATTGCGGACCCCCCTGCTCCAATGTTGAAAAAATTCCACCACCATTATTGTCGATCACGACCACCACGAGGTTGATTTTTGGTTCGGTTGGTGGGATCAAAAGTGCATTCGAATCATAAAGAAATGATTGATCACCGACCAAGGCGACGACGCAACCGTCACCTTCGACCGTTGCGCTAATCGCGATCCCTGAAGCTGTGGACACGCAACCGTCAATTCCAGAAACTCCGCGGTTACCCAGGACGGCCGAGTCGGTCACACTGGTTGCAGCAAACGATGCAACATGACGAACCGCCGAGGAAGCTCCCAGAAAAAGCGTTCCAGCTTCCGGTAACAGCCGGGTCACGACTCTCGCAATCTGCATTCCGGTGAGTTCCTCCGGATTCAAAACAGTCTCAATCGCGGCGGCGGCCAAAATATCTGCCCGCTGCCACTGTTCGAGCCATTCGCCATCAACTTCACACTCTTCCGGCGGGAGCGGTACAGCAGCGATCACTAAGTCAGCGCTGCGGGTTGGATCAGAAAAATTCGCGTGGCTATCTACCGCGATATGCATCCCCGCCGACTCGATGAGCTTGAGCACTCCGCGGGAGAGGCCAACTTTCCCAATTGTCAAAACCAGATCCGGGACATGGGTTTCTCGAAAGGCGGGATCTGCCGCGAGTAAATGCCCATGCGAGAGCGCGAGGTCGGCTCGACTCAAATTCGCACTGGGCTCAGCAATGATCGGCCAGCCGACACAGTCACTGAGTTCATCAATCATTTCGATGAAATCTGAGTCATTGTGATCCCCCACCACGATTAACCCACGAGCCGGCACCACACCTTCTTCGTCAAGGAAAGTCATGATTTCATCGAGTGGTGAACTGACGGCGGCAAGGAGCCGGGCGTCGGCGACCCAGGGGCGACCATCGGGTCGACCATCAAGACTCTCAACCCAAATACCGTCCGCGTCACCAACGAGTGGTGCAGAGAATGGAATGTTGACGTGCACTGGACCAGGACTCACGCAATCGGTTGCGATTCCAACAGCCCGGGATATTTCCGAACGCCAGTACTTGACTTGACCTTCCGCTGCGGTCGCGGTTGCTAAATCAACACTGAGTCGAACATGCGGACCAAAAATCGCCATTTGCGAAATAGTTTGATTGGCCCCGATCCCACGCAATTGGGGTGGTCGATCCGCGGTCAACAGAATCATTGGTACATAGGAGTGATCCGCTTCTATGACCGCGGGTAATAAGTTTGCGACGGCGCTACCTGAAGTTGTCACCACGGCAGCCGGGATTCCGGTCGCTTTACCCAAACCCAATGCGACAAATGCGGCGACCCTCTCGTCAAGGCGAACGTGCAGACGAAGCTCAAGCCGAGCGTGTGCACCCGCAAGTTCCAAGGCAAGTGGCGCGCTCCGAGAGCCTGGGGACAAAACAACGTCGGTGATGCCGCATCGAATAAGTTCGTC
>JBDNFV010000014.1:0-7760 GCA_041689635.1 Candidatus Nanopelagicales bacterium
GCGACACTGATGTTTCGGTAAGACTCCACCAGTGCCAGCTGCGCCCCGGCGTAGGGATCAAGTTTGGCAAATCGAGAGTTGCAGTCGGTTGAGATGGCAACACCGAGACCGCTTTCTTCATCCACGCGAATCATGCCGGCATCCTCTGGCTGGGCAAGGATCGTGTTACCCATGACATAACGGTCGTACTGCGAGGTAACCCAACCCTTTGATGCCAGATTCGGTGAGGAAATCAGGTCAATCAGGGTTTGCCGCAGAGCATCAGGGGTGGACGGACGCGCAAGGCGCTCAGCCGTTGGTGCGTCCGCTTGCAGTGCGTCCTGCCAGCTAGGTCGATGGAATGGGCGTTCGTACACCGGGCCGTCGTGGGCTACTGAACGCGGTGGTACATCAATGATGGTTTCACCGTGCCATTCAACGATCAGTCGTCCCGTGTCGGTAACTTCACCGATGACGGCCGCTTCGACATCCCACTTGGTGCACAAAAACATAAAGGCATCGATTTTTTCTGGTGTGACAACCGCACACATGCGCTCTTGGGATTCACTCATCAAGATTTCTTCCGGTGAAAGTGATGCATCACGCAGCAGAACGCGATCAAGGTAGACGTGCATGCCACCTTCACCATTAGATGCAAGTTCACTCGTCGCACAAGAAATACCGGCACCACCAAGGTCCTGAATACCTTCGACGAGTCCTGCGTGTAAAACTTCCAGGGTTGCTTCGATCAAAAGTTTTTCCATGAACGGATCGCCCACCTGAACACTCGGTCGCTTGGCCGGGCCGTCCGCGTCGAATGTTTCCGAGGCCAGGACGGACACACCACCGATGCCGTCACCCCCGGTCCGGGCGCCGTAGAGAACGACAAGGTTGCCAACACCTTTGGCACTGGCAAGGTGAATATCTTCATGTTTCATTGAGCCGATGCACAATGCGTTAACCAGTGGATTGCCCACATAACTTTCGTCAAAAACAAGTTCCCCGCCAATATTGGGTAGACCCAAACAGTTTCCGTAGCCACCAATTCCTGCGACAACACCGGGCAACACCCGCTTTGTATCGGGGGCGTCTGCCGGACCAAAGCGAAGCGAATCCATGACCGCCAGTGGCCTGGCGCCCATGGAAATAATGTCGCGCACTATGCCGCCGACGCCGGTTGCGGCGCCTTGATAAGGCTCAACGTAGGACGGATGATTGTGACTTTCCACTTTAAATGTGACGGCCCAACCATCACCGATGTCGACAACGCCGGCATTTTCGCCAATACCAACGAGCAGTGCATCAGTCGGTGGTGCTTTCTCGCCAAACTGTCGCAGGTGCACCTTGCTGGATTTATAGGAGCAATGTTCACTCCACATCACCGAATACATGGCTAATTCACTACTTGTTGGGCGTCGACCCAAAATTTGCTTGATGCTTTCGTACTCCTCGCGCTTAAGGCCAAGTTCTGACCACGGCTGTTCCGTGTCTGGGCTTTGCCTCGCTGTACTAACCGAGTCGGTCATGCGGCACCGACGAGGGATTTCAAAATGCTGGTGAAAAACGGGATACCGTCAGTCGTTGGTCCGGTCAGGGCTTCAACAGCGTGCTCAGGGTGCGGCATCAGGCCGACAACGTTGCCAGCTTTATTCGAGATCCCAGCGATATCACGATAGCTGCCATTTGGATTTCCACCCAGATACGTGGCGATCACTCGGTTCTCGGCGAAGAGTTCATCCAGTGTGGCCTCACTTGCCACGTAGGCACCCTCACCGTTTTTCAGGGGGATAACGATCTCTTGGCCGAACTCAAAGTCCTGAGTCCACAACGTTTCGGTGCTCTCGATCCGCAGTTTCTGATCACGGCAGTTGAAATGCTGATGGTCGTTGCGGGTGAGGGCGCCGGGGAGAAGGTGACTCTCACACAGAATCTGAAAGCCGTTACAAATCCCTAAAACCGGAAGACCAACTTGGGCTTTCGCAATGATGACCGACATGACGGGGGCGAATTTAGCGATTGCGCCGCAACGCAGGTAGTCACCGTAGGAGAAACCGCCGGGGAGGACGACCGCATCAACGTTGTTCAGGTCAGCGTCGCCGTGCCACAGTGCCACCGGGGTGGCACCTGCAATGCGAATCGCGCGCGCTGCGTCCGCGTCGTCGAGTGATCCTGGGAAAGTAACGACGCCAATTCGTGCGTCCACAATTAATTCTCGACCGTGAGCGTGAAATCTTCAATGACCGGATTGCTGAGCAATTCCCCGGCTAGTTTTTCTACGAGTTGCGCCCGGTCGCCTTCGAGTTCACCGTCAAGTTCGATGATGAACTGCTTCCCCTGTCGGACGTCACTCACCCCGCTAAGGCCAAGGCGACCGAGCGCCCCTTGAACGGCACGACCTTGTGGGTCGAGTATTTCGGGTTTAAGTGCAACGTTTACTACAACGCGGGCCACTGGCTCTCCTGATTTCGGTGGAAGAGCTAAATCCTACCGGTGTGAGGATTCCCAAGCGCTCCACGCTGAAGAAACCATGTCGGTGAGATCGCGCTGCGCCGACCAGCCCAACACTTGCTTGCTGAGTTCAACGTCAGCAAAGGTGGCCGGTGGGTCTCCGGCTCGGCGACCAACAACTTCGGGGGCGATATCACGATCAATCACCGTTGAGATCGAGTCCATCACCTGGCGGACACTGACCCCACTCCCTCTGCCAACATTAATTGCCAGATTAACTTGCCCTGCTTCGCACTTTTTTACGGCAGCCACGTGGGCATCGGCTAAGTCGACAACGTGGATGTAGTCGCGAATGCACGTTCCGTCGGGGGTTGGATAATCCGCGCCAAAAATCTTGGGCCGCATGCCTTCTTCTAGGGCTTGAAACACCATCGGGATCAGATTGTTCACGCTGGTGTCGCCGAGGTCATCACTTGCCGCACCGGCGACATTGAAATAACGCAGGGCTACCCAGTTCAGCCCGGCACTCGTTGCCACGTCTTTTGCTAGCCACTCCCCGATTACCTTCGTTTCCCCATATGGAGACTCGGGATTAAGCGGTTCACTTTCCCTCACTGGATTTGATTTCGGGGTCCCGTACACGGCAGCGGAAGAAGAATAAACAAAATTATTGATGCTCACGTCAACCATGGCACCAAGAACACTCTGAATTCCATTGACATTCTCTTGGTAGTAGTACAGCGGGATGTCAACAGACTCACCCGCAGCCTTCTTGGCCGCAAGATGAATAACACCGGTTACGGCAAATTCGCTTAGCGCATTCCTCAGTGATTGTGAGTCTGCTACGTCGCCGTCAACCACGGGTACCCCTTGGGGAATACGTGAATGTAATCCGGCTGAAAAGTTGTCAAAGACAATTGGTTGGATACCCGCACATTGCAATTCTCGAATAACATGTGAGCCGATGTAGCCCGCTCCCCCGGTAACTAACCAGGTACTCACTCGAACGTCTCACCTGTGATGCGTTCAAAGGCTTCAATGTATTTGGCCCGAGTTTTTTCGACTATTTCCTCGGGTAGTGGTGGTGGTGCTTCACCCGAGTTTTTGTCCCACCCGGATTCCGGTGAGGTCAACCAGTCGCGGACGAACTGTTTATCAAATGAGGGTTGAGTTCCACCCGGATTCCACAATGCCTTCTCCCAGTATCGGGACGAATCTGGTGTGAGCGCTTCGTCGCCCAAAATTATTTGACCTTGGTATTTGCCGCCCAGCGCGATGCCAAATTCAAATTTGGTGTCAGCAAGAATTAATCCCATTCGACTGACCCTGTCGGCCGCGTATTCATAAATGGCGGTTGACAACCGTTTTAGTTCCTGGGCTTCTTCCTGTCCGAGGTCAACAATGACGTCGTCGTAGGTGATGTTCACATCGTGCTCGCCGAGGGGTGCTTTGGTGGCAGGGGTGAAAAGTGGTTTTGGCAGTTGCGCTCCATCTTTCAAACCGGGTGGCAAACCATTTCCGGAGATCTTGCGTGTTGCTAGGTAATCGGCGAACCCGCTGCCTGCGAGGTAGCCGCGGACAACGCACTCCACCGGAAACATTTCAAGTGGTTCACACACAACGGCGCGACCGGTAACTGACTTTGGGACCTTAGACGTTGTGGTGTGATTAAAAACCAAACCCTGAAGTTGACCAAACCACCATTGCGAGATCGAGTTAAGAATTCGACCCTTATCAGGAATTTCGGTTGGCAGAATCCAGTCGTAGGCGGAAATGCGATCACTGGTCACCATGAGTAACCGGTCCTGCGGGGTGCGGAAAATATCTCGCACCTTGCCCGAATAGATGTGCTCGTAATCTTTGGGGAGATCGTAGTTGTGGGAAAGTGCTTCAGTCACAGAATGCCGCCTGGTTGATAGCCCGCAGCATCCGGATAACGCGCGGTGAGGAGTCCAACTCGGTCTGCCACAACGCGAACTTGATGTTGGGCGGCACCGGTAAATTCAATTGGTTGGGCAAGGAGTGCATTCAATTGCTCAACGGTGAAGTCGAGTCGTGGATCGGCAGCAAGTTTTTCCAGGAGGTTGTTTTGCGAATCGGGAGTTTCACGCATTGCCAGTGCGGTAGCAACCGCGTGCTCCTTGATGACTTCGTGTGCGGTTTCTCGCCCAACCCCGGACTGAACCGCTGCCATCAGGATCTTGGTCGATGCTAAAAAGGGTAGGAAGCGGTCGAGTTCGCGGTCAATCATTACGGGGAATGCACCGAATGCATCGAGGACCGTGAGGAAGGTTTCCATCAGGCCATCGATAGCAAAAAATGAGTCTGGGAGTGCGACTCGGCGGACAACCGAACATGCTACATCGCCTTCATTCCATTGTTGACCCGAAAGATCGGCGCACATGTTCAGGTAACCGCGAAGGATCACGTGGAAACCATTAATGCGCTCGCAGGATCGCGCATTCATTTTGTGCGGCATCGCCGAAGAACCAACTTGCCCGGGTAGAAAACCTTCGGTCACCAGTTCTTGCCCAGCCATCAAGCGAACCGTTGTCGCAAAATTTGATGGACCCGAAGCGATCTGAACCAGCATTGACGTCACTTCAAAATCAAGTGAACGAGGGTAGATCTGGCCAACACTGATCAACAGATTCTCAAAGCCAAGATGCTGAGCAATTCGCTTTTCCAATTGGGCAAGTGCTTCCGCATTCCCGTCGAGTAACGTCAACATGTCTTGGGCGGTGCCCACCGGCCCTTTAATTCCACGCAATGGATAGGCGGCGATCAGCTCTTCGAGTCTTTCAACCGCGAAAAGAAGTTCTTCGGCGAAAGTTGCCATCCGCTTACCAAGGGTGGTGATCTGCGCGACAACATTGTGGGAACGACCGGCCATAGCAAGTTCGGAGTAGGCAACAGCGAGACCACTTAATCTGTCCAGTGCCGCAATGGACTTGTCTCGGACCAGGATCAAACTCAGCCGAATCTGCAGTTGCTCAACATTTTCGGTCACGTCTCGCGAGGTCATGCCCAGATGAATGTATTCCGCACCCGCCAAGTCGTTGAATTCTTCAATCCGTGCTTTCACATCGTGCTTGGTGACCCGCTCCCTCTCGGCAATTGAATCCAGATTAATGGTGTTGATCACGGCTTCATATTTTTCAGGGACTCCGGTTGGAATGGAGATTCCCAATTCCTGCTGGGCACGCATTACCGCGACCCACAACTGACGTTCCAGTCGAATCTTCGCCGGAGGAGCCCACAGATCCACCATCGAAGGTGACGCATAGCGTGAGGCCAGGACGTTCTCCATTGAACTCATTCGGCTAACCACGTCGGTATTCTTTCACGCGAGCCATTCAGGAGTCGGTAGCGCAAGCATTTCGGGCAATATCGCTGCGAAAATGGGACCCAGGAATATCGATCTGGGCAACACCGACGTACGCGCGCTCTCTGGCCTGCACCAAAGTGGGGGCATGTGCGGTCACTGAAAGCACCCGGCCGCCAGAGGTCACCAAATCACCATCAAGCAGCGTGGTTCCCGCGTGGAAAACGGCGAGGTCAGATTCCGCTTCAACGATGTCAATCCCAGATATTGGGTCACCCAGCATTGGATTCTCCGGGTAGCCCTGAGCGGCGATAACGACAGTGACCGCAAACCCGGGGTCCCAAACAAGCTCGGTAAAGCCCTTGAGTTGACCGGTCGCGGCCGCATAGAGAAACTGCCCCAGCGGCGTAACCAAACGGGAGAGCACCACTTGGGTTTCAGGGTCGCCGAAACGTGCATTGAACTCAATGACCCGAATTCCACGCGACGTCATGGCGAGTCCGGCATAGAGCACACCAACAAATGGCGTTCCCCGCTTTTTCATTGTGTCGGCCATGGGTTGCAACACCCGCTCGGTGACTTCGGCCACAACGCTTTCAGCGAGCCACGGAAGTGGTGAGTAGGCACCCATGCCACCCGTATTGGGTCCCTCTTCGTTGTCGCCGACTCGCTTGAAGTCTTGGGCCGGTTGTAGTGCCACCACGGTGCTGCCGTCAGAGATTCCAAAGAGCGAGACTTCGGGTCCGTCTAAAAACTCTTCGATGAGAACCGTTGCACCAACCTCGAAACATGATTGAGCGTGAGCGAGTGCCTCACTTCGCTCAGAGGTAACGACAACCCCTTTGCCAGCCGCAAGTCCGTCATCTTTAACAACGTACGGGGCGCCGAAAGTGTCAAGGGCAATCTCCGCCTCTGCAATGGTGACGCACACGTGAGCCATGGCGGTTGCGATACCCGCCTCGGCCATGACTTCTTTGCAAAAAGCTTTACTACCTTCAATCATTGCTGCCTCGCGCGTAGGTCCAAAGCATGGAATCCCTCGAGCATTTAATTCATTGGCGGCGCCGGCCATCAGTGGGACTTCTGGACCAATAACAACCAGATCCACATCAAGTTCACGTGCCAAGTCCGCAACTGCTCCCGCGTCGGCGACGTCAATTGGCAGACAGCGAACGAGTGCTGCTATCCCAGCATTGCCGGGCGCAACAATCACGGATTCAACATCAGAATCACGCAACAACACTCTGGTAAGTGCATGCTCTCGTGCGCCTGATCCAATAACCAGAACCTTCAAGGAAACTCAGCCCTGGTAGTACGAGTCAATATCACCAAATGCTTGGTCGAGGATTTCAAGACCTTCACGTGCTTCTGACTCAGTGACGACACAAGGTGGCACCACGTGCATTCGGTTGAAGTTGGCAAATGGCATCAGACCACGCGTCTTGCACGCGGTGATGAGATCGGTCATTCCTTGCGAGGTTCCACCGTAGGGGGCCAGCGGTTCACGGGTTTCACGGTTGGTGACCAGGTCAAGTGCCCAGAACACCCCGAGTCCGCGAACGTCACCAATCACCGGATGCTTCTCGGCGAGTTCGCGTAGCCCTGGTCCTAACACGTTTTCACCAATGGAAGCCGCGTTCTCAATGATTTTTTCTTCCTTCATCGCATCAATTGAGGCGACAACGGAGGCTGCGGCAAGTGGGTGACCTGAGTAAGTGAGTCCACCGGGGAACACTCTTTCATCAAATGTTGCCGCGATTTCGGCGGACATAATTACTCCGCCAATGGGGACATAACCCGAGTTGGAACCTTTGGCAAAGACCGTTAGATCGGGTTTCACGTCCCAATTTTGGTAGGCAAACCACTTGCCGGTGCGACCAAAGCCCGACATGGTTTCGTCCAGGATCATAATGATTTCGTACTTATCGCACAGCGCCCGAACTCCTTCGAGGTAACCGGGTGGTGGCACCAACACGCCCGCGGTGCCCACGACTGACTCGAGGAGAAC
>JBDNFV010000015.1:0-9631 GCA_041689635.1 Candidatus Nanopelagicales bacterium
GAAAATGCGGCCGCACATCTCGACCCCGTCGTGCGGGCAGCGTTGATCGAGTCAATCCGACGGGCACGAATGGTGCACGCGGACCAGGTGCGCGGTGAAACCGTCACTCAGGTCGTCGAGGGTGGAACTATTACGGAACGATGGATCCCTGTTGATCGAGTGGGGCTTTACGTTCCTGGTGGCCAGGCGGTCTATCCGAGCAGTGTCGTGATGAATGTTGTTCCAGCGCAAGTTGCTGGTGTCCAATCCATTGCAGTTGTCTCGCCCCCGCAGAAAGACTGTGGTGGCTGGCCGCATCCCGTGATCATGGCTGCGTGTCACCTTTTGGGAGTTGACGAACTTTACGCTGTTGGTGGTGCCCAAGCCGTCGCTATGTTGGCGTATGGAGTTCACCTTCCCGAAGGGGAGTGCCGACCGGTTGATTTGGTGACGGGTCCGGGAAATATTTACGTGGCAGCGGCCAAACGCGCATTACAAGGAATTATCGGCATTGATTCAGAAGCCGGACCGACTGAAATCTTAATTTTGGCAGATGACACGGCGGATCCCGAGCATGTTGCGGCGGATCTCATCAGTCAAGCTGAACACGACGAACTTGCAGCCGCGGTTTTAGTGACCGACAGCGAGGAATTGGCCAATCGGGTCGAGGAATCACTCGCCGCGCGGGTACCTCTGGCCAAGCACTCCCAGCGGATCGAGACTGCACTTCGTGGAATTCAAAGTGCGATCATCTTGGTAGTTGATCTTGAGCAGGGACTTGCGGTTGTTAACGACTACGCCGCCGAACATTTAGAAATTCATGTGGTGAATGCTCGAGAAGTTGCACGCAGGGTCAAGCATGCCGGTGCAATTTTTGTTGGAACCTACGCCCCGGTCTCACTCGGTGACTACTGTGCCGGCTCCAACCATGTCTTACCCACGGCAGGATCGGCCAAACATTCATCGGGCCTATCTGTCCAAACTTTTCTGCGTGGGATTCAAATCATTGAATATTCACGGCAGGCCTTAATGGAGGTCGCTCCCCACGTACTGGCGCTTTCAAGCGCCGAAGACCTGCCCGCGCACGGTCAGGCGATCTCCGCTCGGACCGACCAGTGAGTGAGTTTGAATTACCGTTACGCGGCGATCTCAAAGGACAAACACCCTATGGCGCACCGGCTGACCCGGTTCCTGTTCGACTAAATGTCAATGAAAACCCTTATCCACCGAGTGAGGCGGTCGTTGCAGCAATTTCTCAGGCTGTCGGTGCGGCGACCCGCGGAATCAACAGGTACCCCGACCGCGATGCGGTTGATTTGCGGGAGGCGCTGCGGGCCTACCTTGACTTCGAGTCCGGGGTGAACATTAATTGTGACCGTATCTGGGCGGCTAACGGCTCAAATGAAATCATGGCCCAGGTATTCAGTGCGTTTGGCGGCCCCGGGACAACGGCGTTGACATTTGATCCCACCTACTCCATGTACCCGGAATATGCCCGTGATTCATTTACGGAAATGGTCTCAATTCCACGGCGGAGTGATTTCACGATAGACATCGATTCGGCAATTGCAGCAGTTAACGAACATCAACCCACCCTCGTGATTCTCACCTCACCCAATAATCCCACCGGGACCTCCATCGGGTTGGCCGACATCGAAGCCGTGCTCGTCGCGTCAGAGGCCATCGGCGCTGTGGTTGTGGTCGAC
This sequence comes from Candidatus Nanopelagicales bacterium, assembly GCA_041689635.1. Lineage (GTDB taxonomy): Bacteria > Actinomycetota > Actinomycetes > S36-B12 > S36-B12 > UBA4592. The sequence continues at coordinate 1,686 of JBDNFV010000015.1, forward strand.
GAAGCGTACGCAGAGTTTCGACGTGATAGAGGAGCAACCGCGCTGACCCTGTTGGATCGATACCCAAACCTCGTGGTCTCTCGAACTATGAGCAAGGCATTTGGCTACGCCGGTGGTCGCCTGGGCTACTGCGCTGTCAGTAGCAGTGAAATTGTTCAGGCCCTTCAATTGGTGAGACTGCCCTACCACCTGTCGGCAATTTCACAGGCAGCAGCAATTGCAGCTTTGGGGTTTGCCAAGGAGTCACTGGAACGCGTTGCCGAAATTACGAACGCGCGAAATAAGATGCAAACCGAACTCGTCAGCATGGGGCTCGTTGTTGCTCAAAGTGACGCAAACTTTTTGTTTTTTGGAGAGTTTGCGGATCGGCACGTGATTTGGAGTGGACTATTTCACCAAGGAATCTTGATCCGAGAAACTGGGCCCTCTGGCTGGCTTCGGGTCAGTATCGGAACTGCCCATGAAAATGAATTATTTGTCACATGTCTCAAAACGTTAATCTGAGCACAGGAGGAAAAACATGACCAGAATTGCACGGATTGAACGAGAGACGAAGGAAAGTAGTGTGCTCGTTGAGTTGTCCCTTGACGGTACCGGACACAGCACGATTGCGACCGGTGTTCCCTTCTTCGATCACATGCTTGCTCAACTCGCGAAACATGGTGGATTTGATTTAGAGGTAAAAACACTCGGGGATCTACATGTTGATGCACACCACACGGTGGAAGACACAAGTTTGGCCTTGGGACAGGCGTTGAATCAGGCATTGGGGGACCGGTCCGGTCTCACTCGGTATGGCGATGCGCTAGTTCCACTTGATGAATGCCTGGTCCAAAGCGCGGTAGACCTTTCTGGGCGTCCCTATTTGGTGCACACTGAGCCAGATCTCGTTGAATTAATTGGCACGTACGACACGACCCTGACCCGCCACATCTGGGAATCAATCGTTGCAACATCACAAATAACTCTGCATGTGAATGTGCTCACCGGGCGTAACGCACACCATGTCGTGGAAGCACAATTTAAAAGTGTAGCCCGGTCGTTGCGAACGGCGGTCGCCCGAGATGCTCGCGTGGTAGGAGTGCCGTCAACGAAAGGCACACTAACCGCTTCACAGTAGAGGGATATATTTTTATGTCACCCACGGTTGCCGTCCTTGATTACGGCTTTGGCAACGTTCGATCCGCACTGCGCGCAGTCGACTACGTCGGTGCAACCGCTATTTTGAGTTCAGATTTCGACACATGTCTCAATGCTGACGGACTTATTATTCCCGGAGTCGGAGCCTTCGCCGCCTGCATGCGAGGAATAAATGGGGTCCGCGGAGGTCCACTTGTTGACGCCCGGTTAGTTGCCAAGCGCCCGGTGCTCGGCATCTGTGTCGGCATGCAGATCATGTTTGCGCAGGGAAATGAGCACGGAATATCCACCGAAGGGTTGGGTCAGTGGCCTGGCGTGGTCGATCCGTTGGTGGCCCCGATTGTCCCGCACATGGGATGGAACAGCGTTGCACCCCCGGTGTCGACCTCATTATTTTCCGGAGTCGAGTCCGAATTGTTTTATTTCGTGCATTCCTATGCGGCACAGCAGTGGACTATGACTGACACGGATCCCTTTCAGCACCATCCGATGCTCACGTGGAGTGATTACGGAGCACCATTCATTGCGGCGGTAGAAAATGGTCCGCTCTCGGCCGTCCAATTCCACCCGGAGAAGAGTGGCGAAGCCGGGCTCACGCTGATCAACAACTGGGTCGGCACCCTCACCTAGACTGCCGTCATGTCATTCACCCTATTGCCCGCCGTAGACGTCAAAAATGGTCAAGCTGTTCGCCTGGTTCAAGGGAAGGCAGGAAGTGAAACTGTTTACGGTTCACCACTTGAGGCTGCCCAAACCTGGGTCAATCAGGGTGCCGAGTGGATTCACTTGGTTGACCTTGACGCAGCTTTCGGTACGGGGGACAACGCTGCCTTAATATCTCGCGTGGTCGAGACAATTGGGCGAGACGTCAAAGTCGAACTCTCTGGCGGAATCCGAAGTGATGAGAGTTTGAAGGCGGCCCTTGCTACGGGTTGCGCACGAGTAAATCTGGGAACTGCTGCCTTAGAAGATCCCGACTGGACCGAGTCGGTCATTGCCGAGCATGGTGAGCGAATTGCTGTTGGTCTCGACGTCAAGGGACACACGTTGGCGGCCCGCGGTTGGACAACGGAAGGCGGTGACCTGTGGGAAACAATCGGTAGGCTCGATGCCGCCGGCTGTGTCCGCTACGTGGTCACTGACGTTCTTAAAGACGGCACAATGCACGGCCCTAATTTTCACCTTTTGAAGCAGGTAGCCGAGGCCACCCGCGCGAAGGTAATCGCATCGGGGGGAATCTCCACCTTGGAAGATTTACACAAATTAGCCGAAATGAAAGGGATAGAAGGCGCAATTATTGGTAAAGCACTCTACGAACAGGCCTTTAGTCTCCCGGAAGCACTTGTCGCCGTTGAAGGTCGTTATGACCCCTACCAGTGGGGACCTCCACAGCCGTGACCTTGGCCGCTCGAGTAATTGCCTGTCTTGATGTTGATGCTGGTCGGGTTGTGAAAGGCGTGAATTTCGTTGACCTCGTTGACGCTGGTGACCCGATCGAACTGGCATCCTTGTACGGCTCGGCCGGAATCGATGAACTCGTTTTCCTTGACATCACCGCATCGAGTTCAGATCGCGAGACAACACTTGAACTGGTGCGCCGCAGTGCCGACCAAGTCTTTATCCCGGTAACGGTCGGCGGGGGCGTCCGCAGCATCGAGGACATTGACGCACTACTTCGAGCGGGTGCCGACAAAGTTTCGATTAACACGGCTGCGATTGCCCGTCCAGAACTTTTACGCGAGGCGGCACTGCGATTCGGATCTCAATGCATTGTGCTATCCCTGGACGCCCGCCGTGAGTCAGATCAACCGAGTGGGTTTGGAGTTACCACTCACGGCGGTCGCGAGTCCGCGGGGCTTGACGCAGTGCAATGGGCCCAAACCGCGGCCGACTGCGGTGTCGGCGAAATTCTGCTCAACTCGATGGATGCGGACGGTACCAAGTCCGGCTTTGATCTGGAGTTGATTCAAGCGGTGCGTGCTGTGGTGACCATTCCGATTATTGCCAGCGGCGGGGCGGGTGCTCCAAGTGATTTTGCTGCCGCGATACAAGCGGGTGCTCAAGGTGTTTTAGCCGCGAGTATTTTTCATTTTGGTGAAGTCTCGGTGGCTGAGGTAAAAAGCGCACTCAAGGCTGAGTCCATTCCGGTGCGTGAGCCAACTAAGTTGGTGCCATGAGCGAAGCCAGCGAATTCATTTCCCGGATTCGGTTCAATGAAGACGGTCTCGTACCGGTCATTACCCAAGACTCAGTGAGTAAAGAAGTCCTGATGTTGGCCTGGATGAATGTTGCAGCCGTGCAGTTGACCCTTGATACGGGTCGAGGAACGTATTTTTCGCGCAGCCGAAATAAAATCTGGGTCAAAGGTGAAGAATCGGGAAACAGTCAGGCGGTCAAAAGTGTGCGAGCCGATTGTGACGGGGATACCCTTTTGTTACTCGTCGAGCAACGCGGACCGGCTTGTCACACGGGTAACCCGACGTGCTTTTTCGATCAAGGAATTGACGCGTGACACACCCACATGTCGATACACCAGATCTCGAGAAATTTCGAGAGTTTGCCGAAACCCAGAGAGTCGTGGCGGTATCGAGAACCCTTTTGGTCGACCACGTCAGCGCGATCGGAGCGTTTCATGCTCTGTGCGGGGAACGTGCTGGCACATTTTTATTGGAATCAGCGGAGGCCGGTGTTCAGTGGTCGCGCTACTCGTTTATTGGAGTCAACAGCGCTGCAATGCTTTCCGAGTCGCAGGGTGAGGCCGTGTGGAGTGGTCGAGTACCGCAGGGCCTGCCTCAAAGCGGACCCGCCCTTGACGTGCTGGAATCAACGCTAGCCCTGCTGCAAACCCAGAAAACCATGGTTTCAGGGGCGGGAGATTTCCCTTTCACGGGCGGGCTCGTCGGATATCTGTCGTACGACATTGTGCGCAACTGGGAGCACATTGGTGATTCGACACGTGACTCATTGGATATCCCCGACCTCAGTTTCCTACTGGCTTCAGACATTGCCGTGGTTGACCACCTTCACAGCACGGTAACGTTAATCGCCAACGCAATTAATTTTGATAATTCCCCCGAGCGGGTCGAACAGGCCTACGCCGAATCGAGTGCGCGGCTTGACCACATGCAAGCGTCATTGATGAACATTGAATCAAGCGGGGCAGTGGCCGCACCGGTACTCGATACGGAATTGCACCTACCGCCACGGGTCACACACGAAGAGGAATTCCTAGAAAACATTGGCACGGTTAAGGAATACATTCGGGCCGGCGACGCTTTTCAAGTGGTGCTTTCCCAAAGGTTCAGTGTTCCCACGCGAGCCAGTGGTCTCAATATCTATCGGATACTGAGATCTACGAATCCCAGTCCCTATATGTACCTGCTACGAGTCCCCGAATTCCAAGATTTTAGTCGGGTGGCATTTGAAATTATTGGATCTTCACCGGAAGCCTTGGTCACCGTGCGTGACGGGAACGCGGTGGTCCACCCCATCGCTGGGACTCGATGGAGAAGCGCAGATCCTGACCGAGATCGTGAATTGGCACAAGACCTGTTAGCAGATAAAAAAGAAAGAGCAGAGCATCTCATGCTGGTTGACCTGGCACGTAATGATCTTGGACGGGTCTGTACCCCCGGAAGCGTCAACGTGGTTGATTTTATGCACGTTGAACGATACTCACACGTCATGCACTTAGTATCCACGGTGACGGGTGAGCTTGACGGACAGCAAAATGCGTTCACGGCGCTTCGGGCGACCTTCCCCGCTGGAACACTTTCAGGTGCGCCAAAGCCACGCGCAATGCAGATCATCGAAGAATTGGAGTCCGAACGTCGTGGACTTTACGGTGGTTGTGTCGGTTATTTCGACTTTGCCGGAAACATGGACATGGCGATCGCCATTCGCACTGCTTTACTCAAGGCCGGTATCGCGCACATCCAAGCAGGTGCGGGCATTGTTGCCGACTCGGTCCCGGCAAGTGAAAACGACGAATGCGTCAACAAGGCAATGGCGGTCATCCGAGCCGTTGCCCTTGCCCAACGACTTGAGGTGTAGCAAAAATGCGAAACGCATCACCCTCAAGGATTTATCTCCTGACCATTGCGTTGCAGTCGATCCTGGCCGGTGCTCTGCTATGGATTGGTGGCCTCACCTGGGGTTCGATCAACAGTGACCTGGTAACTCAGGAATTGACCGGATCGGTTGTAAATCCATTTATTTTTGCCGTGTGGGCGGTCTGCCTGGCAGTGGTCATTGGCGTCTTGGCCACCCGTACCTGGGGGCGGAGAATTTTGGGAACCCTAGGGGCAGTCGTCTGCGCAGCGGGGATCTATTCCCTGATAGTGCTTGATAAGGATGGGCTCAACGCTCTGTGGTTTGTGTCAATCCTGCTCTGTGGTGGATTAATGGCCACGAACGTATTGACGTTAGTGGTGTCAAAGAATTGGCCAACCTTGGGTGGAAAATATTCGCGGTCAGCCCCGCCCGAGCAAGACGCGTGGGCACTGCTTGATGCCGGTGTGGACCCAACCCTTGAGTCAGATCCAGAGAATGGTCGCCCCCATGATTAACTTGTCGCATGAGTGACCAACAGACGGATCATGGTTCCACCCCTGCAGCGTGGACCACGGTGGCTATTGTCATCCTGGCTTTTTTCGTGAGTACTCTCGCGCTCGTTTTGGCTAATTGGCCAATGTTCTGGGTTGGTGTTGGGATGGTAGTTCTCGGCCCAGTGGTTGGCAAGGTCATGGCCATGATGGGTCTGGGCAAGAAAACTATTAACGCGTAAATGTTGGTGCATTCACGGTGACCGCGTGAGGGTTCTCGTGGTTGAAGATGAGCGGCCAATATCCGATCTCATTGCCGTCTACCTCACCCGCGAAGGCTGTGAAGTGCACGTGCGCTCCGACGGGGAATCAGGACTGGCCGCCGCACAAAGTGAAAGTTTTGATCTGATAATTCTTGACGTTGGACTCCCCAAGCTTGACGGCACGCACATCTGTCGGCAACTGCGTGCATCCAACGACTGGACCCCAATCATTTTCTGTACAGCACGCGATGACGAAGTCGATCGCGTGCTGGGTCTTGAATTGGGAGCCGACGACTACGTGACGAAACCGTTTAGTCCAAGGGAACTTGTCGCCAGAGTTAAGGCAATTGTGCGCAGATCTGCCGATCAGGTGATTGCGCATGAAGTCCTTACTTCAGAAAATGTCCAGTTGAATCTGAAAACACGGCGTACAACGCACAACGGAGAAGCGGTAGCCCTGACGGCAACGGAGTTCGACCTCGTCGCCTATCTCATGGCTCGCCCCGGCCGGGTCGTTGAACGCTCGGAATTACTGGAAAATGTTTGGGGGTATTCGGACGCGATGGGAACCCGAACAGTTGACGTTCATGTTGCTCAGATCCGGACAAAAATTGGCGCCGACACACCGATTCGCACTGTTCGTGGGGTTGGTTATTCATGGGAAGCAACCCCACATGAAATTGCGTAATTGGAGTATTGTCGGGCTCCTTGTCCTTCTTACGAGTGCGGTTGCCGCGATCGCGATTGTGGTTGCGGGACTGGTGTCGTATCCGCTGATAGTCTCGAGTTCACAAGATGTTGGCGCTAAGAATCTTGCCCAATTGGCCACCGTGACCGCCAACGCGATCGAACAACAGGAATCAGGATCGGGAGCTGGGGTTGGGCAAAGCTTGATCAAGACACTGCAGCGGGAATCGATCTCGGCCTATCTGATTCCGCAAGGTTCACCAAATCTGGGCGACCTGCCTTTCGATTTTCCACAAACCTATGTCGACCGACTCAATGAGGGTCGTGACATTTCCGGCCGAGTATCATCAAGTGAGAGTGAATACTTGATTGAGGGTAGACCATTAACTGTTGGTGGTTCGGTAGTTTTGATTCAACCTATTTCAGTTGCCGGAGCCAGCGCAGGAGCGATTATTTGGCGACTTGCGTTGGCACTCGCCATTGGATTAATAATTGCGATCCCGCTGGGAATTTTTGCAGCGCAAAGGTTAGCCCGGCCGCTGCGCCGGGCAAGCAAAGCAGCGATATCAATGGCGAGTGGATCGCGCGGCGTGGATTTAGTATCCATGGGGCCACAGGAGGTCGATGAAATTTCGGCTTCACTCAATGCGCTTGATTCCGCACTGATCGCATCGGAGGCGCGCCAGCGCGAATTTCTGCTGTCTGTCTCCCACGAATTTAGGACCCCACTCACCGCGGTAAAAGGTTACAGTGAAGCGATCTCAGACGGCATTTTTTCGGGAGACAAAGCAATCGATGCGGCGCGACTGATTTCATCTGAATCAGCGCGCCTCGATCGATTAGTTAATGACCTTCTGGACTTGGCGAGACTCGGGGCGGTTGATTTTGCCATTTCGCAAGTACCAATAGACCTACATGAATTCGCACGTGAAGTGCGTCAAGTCTGGGGTTACCGATGCCGAGAATCACAGGTGATTCTTAAGTGTGAAATCTTGGTGCAGGGTGGATTCATTGGTGATCCCATTCGGATTCGACAAATTGTGGACAACTTGGCGGAAAATGCACTTCGATTAAGCCCAAGCGAAAGCATCTTGGCAATTCGCATCGAGCAGCTCATCAGTTCCCTCCTAATCGAGGTTCGGGACTCAGGCCCGGGCCTGAGTCCCGACGACCAAAAAGTGGCTTTTGAACCCGGTGCGCTGTATGAACGTTATCGAGGAGTGAGACCGGTGGGAACCGGGATTGGCTTAGCACTCGTGGGTCGGTTGGCGATCCGAATGGGAGGAAGCGCGAGCGTTGGACCGGCACCTGA
>JBDNFV010000016.1:0-5754 GCA_041689635.1 Candidatus Nanopelagicales bacterium
CCCGTGACGGTACTCAAGCCACCCGTTCCCGACATGGAGATTGGCATTCCACTTGAATCCTCTTTCGCCATCAGCACGGCTGCAGAAATCTGGGGCGTATAACCGGCAAACCAGGCACTTTTGTTGTCATCGGTTGTTCCCGTTTTCGCAGCGGCTGGTCGCTTGAGGGCAAGTGCTGAGGTTGCTGTTCCATCCGTCACTGTTTTGAAAAGGCTGTAGTTGACGGTGTTGGCAATTTCGACGCCGAAGGCTGTTGCAAGTTCTGGTTTGTATTGGTAGAGCAATCCACCATTTGAACCGAAAACTTGTTTGACAAATGTGGTGCTACTGCGAACACCTTCATTGGCAAAAGTTGCATACGCATTCGCCATATCCAGTCCTGATGGTGAAGCCGTGCCGAGCACGAAGGTTAAGTCGGGTGAATCAAGGTTGAGACCCGGTGTCGTGTTAGGAATACCTGCCGCCAGTGCAGCATCCGCCACGCTACTCACACCGATGTCAGCCGTCAGTTCGACGTAGGCGGAGTTGATACTCATTTGCGTTGCTTGGAGCAGTGAGACAACACCGTAGGAGTTGTTTCCGTAGTTGTTGAACGTATAGCCGTTCACGGTTGATGGCGAGTTGCCATTCCACAATGAGTTCAGTTGGACGCCTTGATCTAGGGCGGCCGCGAGTGCGAACGGTTTGAATGTGGATCCGGCTTGGGCAAACTGTCGAGTTGCGTTATTGATTTGGTCGGTAATGAAATTCGTTCCACCATACATTGCAAGCACCTCACCGGTACCGGGTTTGACGGCGGCAAGTCCAATGCGAAGTCCATCGGTTCCCGACGTTGGACCTTGATCTTTGACGGCGCGTTGGGCGGCTCGTTGGGCCTTGCGATCAAATGAGCTGATGATTTTTAATCCACCACGTTGAATTTCTTCTTGGTCATACCCCTGAGCAATGAGTTGTTGTTCAACGGCCGTGAGCAAGAACCCCACCTGGCCACCCAGACGGTCCTTTTGCTTGAAAGGAACGATCTTCGGGAAATTTGCGGCATCGCGCTGGTCTTGGGTGATGTCCCCCATCTCCAGCATGGCATCCAGCACATAGGACCAACGGGCTTTGAGTCCACTGAGGTTTTCTTCGGGACTGAGGCCTGAAGGTGACTTAATCACTGATGCAAGAACTGCGCCCTCGGTGTAGTCGAGTTGGCGGACCGGTGTGCCGAAGTAGGCGATAGAGGCGGCTTCGATTCCATTGGCATTGCGACCAAAATAGATCGTGTTGAGGTAGTCCTCCAGGATTTGATCTTTTGAGATCACCGTTTCTAATTTGAAGGCAAGGAGTGCTTCATTGACCTTGCGAGTCCAGGTGCGGTCTTGGGTAAGGAACGCGATCTTGGCGTACTGCTGGGTGATGGTTGATCCACCCTGGGTGCTGCCACCCCTGACATTGTTCACTGCCGCGCGCGCGATTCCTAGCGGTGAGATTCCTCCATGGTTATAGAAATCGCGATCTTCGGCGGCGAGGACAGCTCGTTGAACGTCAACGGGAATGTCGGTGAGCGGCACTGATCGCCGGGTTGATTCACCGAGTCGGCCAATTTCATTCACGCCATCGGAGTAGTAGACAACCGTTGCCTCACTCGTCGCCAGATCATTCGGGGTCGGAACTTGAGTCCGAGTCAGGAGAACCGCGAAAACGGTTGCACCTAGGGTTACCACAAGAATGAGGATCCAGAGGGTCCGGCGCAGCCAGCGCCGGCGCCACAATGGCACGCTTTCGCTGGCGCCTTCGCTCCGCTTAGTCGGCTTTTTCTTAACCGTCCTCTTACTGGCAGAGCCTTTCTTCGTTGGCGAATTCACGGTTGTCCTATCGGGGAAGGGGACAGGTTGTATTTATTTCTTTGGGTCGTGACCTAGTCCAACAGATCATCACCCTTAAACGCCGGTGCGGCGCGCCGCGGAGTTCCATCTCCCAGCGAAAACGCACGGATCAAGTAGTTCCAGTGACAATCGGGGCACACCTCCACGACGTAGACCCGAAATTCGCCAAATTTGCGGCACATGGGGGGTAATTCCTCGGCCTTACGAATTCTTCCGGCATACGGGCCGAGTTCATCTCCATAGATATAGTGCAGGTCCACGAGTTGGTCACTCTTGCAGGCGGGGCAATTCCCTTTGGCTCGCTCGCCATGAAACTTGGCTGCCTTGAGCAAATACCGATCCGCCTCACAGAAATCGCTGGTCAGCGCCCCTCCGCGGTGCAGTTTTTTAATATCAGCGGCCCGAGATAGTCCGTAATCCACCACATTTCGTGGTTTTTGGGGGTCGGCTACCGGTTCCGGGGTTGGGATCGGACCCCGCTTGGGTGGATTTTTCACCGATTCGCCGCGGGCCACTCGACCGCGCACCCCTTGTCTGCGCATCTGAGCCATTTACCTAGTTTAAACCAGATCCAATATTTGGGGTTAATGCCCATAAGATATATCGATCCGATATATTGATCTGCGTGACTAGTCGCCGAGATGTCCTAACCTTCGCGATCCTTGGCGTACTGGGTGATGGTCCCCAGCACGGTTATGAATTGCGAAAAAGGCTCACAACGGTCCTCGGTCCATTTCGGGCGCTCTCCTATGGCTCTTTGTATCCAGCCCTCAAGCGGATGAACGCGACCGGATTAATCGAGGGAGAGTCCCTCACCCCAGCCATCGAAAGCACTGCACCGGCACTTTCCGGTAAGCGCGCCCGCATCGTTTACGCGATCACGGCTGAAGGCAAGGAAATCTTTGGTGAATGGGCAAATAAGCCCGGGCCCGAAGCGTGGGAGGACGAAGGCTTCGCCGCTCACCTCGCATTTTTTTCGGCCACCGAAGCACGTACCCGCCTTCGGATTTTGGAAGGCCGCCGCTCACGTCTTGAAGAGCGGGTTGACGCCTTGCGTGATTCCCTCACCCGCGGCAAAGAGCGCGTGGATGCATACACACTTCAACTTCAGCAACACGGACTCGAAGGGGCCGAGCGCGAGGTGCGCTGGCTTACCGAATTAATTGATCAAGAGAAAGTAACCCAGGAAAGGTAAGACATGAATGAACAATCCGGCGGAGAAATTCGCGTCGCAATCGTTGGTGTTGGAAACTGTGCTGCATCCCTGATCCAGGGTGTCGAGTACTACAAGAACGCCACGGTAGGTGAGTTCGTCCCTGGACTCATGCACGTTCAGTTTGGCCCCTACCACGTCAATGCGGTCAAATTCGTTGTTGCATTTGACGTTGACTCCAAAAAGGTTGGCCTTGACCTCGCTGATGCGATCGGTGCTTCCGAGAACAACACAATTAAGTTGTGTGACGTTCCCAGTACCGGCGTCAATGTTTCACGTGGCCACACACTCGACGGTCTCGGTAAGTACTACCGCGAGACAATCACCGAGTCTGACGCTCCCGAGGTTGACGTTGTCCAGGCATTGAAAGATGCCAAGGTCGACGTTGTCGTCTGCTACCTACCCGTTGGTTCAGAGGTTGCCGCCAAGTTCTACGCACAGTGCGCAATTGACGCAGGCTGTGGGTTTGTGAACGCACTCCCCGTCTTTATTGCCGGTACCCCTGAGTGGGCTAAGAAGTTCGAAGACGCTGGTCTACCTATTGTTGGTGACGACATCAAGAGCCAGGTAGGTGCAACCATCACCCACCGTGTTCTAGCCAAGTTGTTCGAAGACCGTGGCGTCATTGTTGACCGCACTTACCAACTCAATGTTGGTGGCAATATGGACTTCAAAAATATGCTAGAGCGTGATCGCCTTGAGTCCAAAAAGATCTCGAAGACCCAGTCGGTTACCTCCCAGCTCTCACATGATCTCGGTGAGAAAAACGTCCATATTGGTCCATCGGACTACATCGCCTGGCTTGATGACCGCAAGTGGGCATTCGTTCGGCTCGAAGGTCGCGCCTTCGGTGACGTACCATTAAACCTCGAATACAAGCTCGAGGTGTGGGATTCACCCAACAGCGCCGGCGTAATCATCGACGCGGTTCGCGCTGCAAAGATTGCCATGGATCGCAAGATTGGTGGACCGATTCTTTCGGCTTCCAGTTATTTCATGAAGTCACCACCGGTGCAGTACAACGACTCAGAAGCAAAGCAGGCGGTGGAAGACTTCATCGCTGGCACCATCGACAGATAATGCTCTAGCAACCGGTAGCGTCTGTTCTGTGCGGGCGCTACCGATTGTTCGGTCTCTGCTTCGCCGTAAGGATTTCCGGGCCCTCTACAGCACTCGTCTAGTTGGCCAGTTCGGAGACGGATTCTTTCAAGCGGCACTTGCCTCATTTATCCTTTTCTCACCCGAGCGTGAACCCAATGCCACCGCCATCGCGGTCGCATTCGGCATTTTGTTGCTGCCTTATTCTTTGATCGGACCATTTGCTGGCGTGTTTTTAGACCGGTGGTTGCGGCGCAACATTTTGGTCCGTGCAAATTTATTGAAGGCACTTCTTACAACTCCAGTGATTGCCGCGGTTCTTGCTGGAAGCGAATCCGTCATCCTAGGATTTTCGGTTCTTGCAGTTCTCGGTGTTGGTCGATTCATTTTGGCCGGACTCTCGGCGTCCTTGCCACATGTCGTCAACGGTAAAGAGCTAATTACTGCAAACGCGTTAACACCAACATCGGGAACGATTGCATTTGTCCTTGGCGCAACAACGGGGCTAGGAGTCCGTGAGGTTTTTGGGGGGGGTGACACCGGCAGTGTTGCTCTACTTCTGTTTTCCATCGGCACATTTATTTCGGCCGCGTTCATTGCTCGAACCTTCGCGGTTCACGCGCTAGGCCCAACCCACCGACTGAAACAATCGATGGTTGATTCCCTTCGTGGCGTTACCGGTGATTTGATCTCCGGGGTTCGCACCTTAAGTTCACATCGAGATGCCGCCCGCGCGCTCATCTTGGTTGCCTTTAACCGGGTTTCCTTCGGTGTCATCACGGCCGGTGCGTTACTCCTGCTTCGAAATACATTCCACGAGAGCCCGAATGCAAATGCGGCACTTGCAGACTTCACAATCCTCTCGGGAGTTGCCGCAACTGCCGCACTCATCGCTGCGATCCTGACTCCCTGGCTGACCCGCAAAATTGGAATCCCACGCTGGTCATCGATAGCTGTGGCTCAAGCATCACTCGGCATGGTGGTTTTCTCTTTCGCATCAACGAGTCAGAGTTTCCCTTTGTTGCTGATTGCTGGATTTAGCCTCGGTCTTGCAGGCCAGGCCGTCAAAGTGTGCTCCGACACGGTAATCCAACGAAAAATCCCCGATGAAGCCTTGGGCCGAGTCTTCTCGCTCTTTGACATGAGTGTGAATGTCGCTCTCGTTTCCGGGATCATCTTGGTGGCACTACTAGCCCCGGTTACCGGGATCGCGCCAATTCTCTACACCGGCGTCGGCGTCGCCTTGGCCGTGGCGAGTGTTTGGTATTGGAATTCAGGTCGCGCAACGGGTGACTAGCCAATGTTTTGCAAGTGCCGCGTTTGAACGAAAAATTCCAGGTATCGGGGCATCACTCGTTCGTGATTGAGTATGGTTCCATCATGTCTAATGGAGCAACGGCGCAGTATCAGCGCAGTCCGATCACCCGAGATCGAGTTCGGCCACGAACCATTTTTTCAATCATCGTCTTCGTGCTCGCGACAATCCTGACGCCGGTGGCTGTTGCTGGACACTGGGCCCACTCAACGATCATTGACGCGGAACGGTATATCGAAACTGTAGGTCCGATCGGC
>JBDNFV010000017.1:0-2227 GCA_041689635.1 Candidatus Nanopelagicales bacterium
ACCGTGAGTTTTGTGAATCCACACGACAAAGAATTCTTTTGGAGCGGCACCGAGGCGAACCGTTACAAAGATCTGTTCACCACCTCCGGTAACACTCCAACCGTCACCTACGACGCGGTCCCACCCCTTGATGATCCAAAGAATTATGGCTACCCAGCGATACCTCGGAACTGGGAGTCCACCAAAAAATTAACCGATGAAAAACCCGGCTACCAAGTAATGGCACGAACTTTTACTGACTTAATGTGGGGTGGTATTTCCGATGATCCCACTGAGTTGGCCCAGTTTTCATTTGAAGGTTACCCCTCGCTGCCGGGATCGAGCGTTGCCAAAGCCCCGTATCCCTACTGGTCCAAGTCACTCGACAGCTACACGCAAATTCTGAATTTCGTTGACCAACATATTGGCGCCGTGGTTCGTGCAATTCCGCAGGAGATCCGTGACAACACGATCATCATCATGACCGCTGATCACGGTGACTACGCAAGCTCACACGGATTCGCCTCCAACAAGGTTGCATCAATGTATGAAGAAGCGGTGAGTGTCCCACTGATAGTTGTTGATCCTCGTGAACGTTTCACCGGCGATATTGACAAGGTTCGCCAACAGCTCACATCCAGTGTTGACATGTTGCCGCTGCTGGGAACGATCGCGCATGGCAATCAAGAGTGGATGAAGGGTGCTTTGGCTGACACCTACGAGGAGCGACTGGACCTGCTGCCGATCCTAAAGTCTTCGCGAGCCCGAGGACGTGATCACATCATCATGGCATCGGATGAATGGATCCCCAAGTTTTACGACTACAACAATTCGCCCCGTCACATTATTGGAATGAGAACACCGGACACAAAGGTTGCCGCCTATTCATTTTGGAACAAAGCGGGTGTCATGCAGCGAAGTCAACTTCAACTTGAGTCGTACAACTATGACACGGCGGCTGGCCGACTCGAGCTCGACAACCAGCAGGCAGATTCGGGTAAGGCCCAAAAACTTGTGAAAGAAATGCTCGGCAAGTTCAACAGAACACAGATGCAGGCGCCACTTCCACCGAAGTACCGCAAATCTCAGGCGAAGGCAAAGGCCGAATACCTCGCCTACATTTCGATACTTGACAGCCTCAACCCCGACGGTTCCTCGAACATGTCCAGTCCTGATTGGGTGGGGAACTACCTGCACCTGGGGTAGAACCATAATCAAATGGCCGTGCTGAGGGTCATCGCGTGGGCCACCCACCTCTGGGCCCCGGGTACCCGACCGATCGCAGTTACTCCACCGGCTCTGACAGCCCGACAGCTCGGCAACCACGTCAACGCCGATTGCACTGACCCGGCCAGTTGAAGCCTGCGCCACGCGCGATCCGATCAGTTCCCGGACGAATCCACTATCAGGAGTGCACAGCCGCATGCTGCGGCGAAGGTGGTGAATTGCTCCCGCGTCAGTCCGATGCTTTCGGTGTGGATCATCGGATGGAAGGTCAACTGCTCGGCGCCTTTCAGCGCATGATCAACGACAAGGGTGACCGACCGGGCGGTGTCGTTGAAGAGGGCCAGCGGCGTTGCGGTCCCCGGCGTCACGTGGAGCAAATCCATCATCGTGTCCGGTGCGGCGAATCCCAACCGTCCTCGCGCTCCTATCTTGGTGTGCAGTGTCTTGAGATCGATCTCGGTGTCTTCCTGCGCGGTGACGAAGAACAACGCGTTTTTCTTGTCTCTCAGCAACAGGTTCTTGGTGAAAACACCGGGCAAATCGCCGCGTAGTGACTTGCCTTCCGTGACGGTGGAGTGCGCCGGGTAGGTCACGATGGGTGCGTGGATCCCAGCACCTGCGAGGAATTCGAGCAGTCGGTCCCGCTCCGCAATCCCATTGTTGCCTGCGACGTTCCCAGCGGTCATGAAATGACCGCATCGAGTGACGGGCGCAGGTCCGCGCTGACATCGATCGCGTCCTGCCGGCTCACAGCCAGTGGGATACTTGACGTCTTTGATGCCGCGGTGTCGTGGGTGTCCTTCAAACTTGTGCCGTGGAAAAATTGTCCTCGTGGACCTGGCATCGTCATAGACTTTTCCTTTTCCCTTATCGTGATTCAGCCGATTTCTTGGGGGCTTCGGCCAGTGTTTTCACGGGTGAAGTGTTTATCCGGAAAAATAGGGTTCGCCTGCCATTACTGTGGTTTGGGGAAAGTTGAGATATCGCCAAGGCTAGCGTGGAGGTGGCGGGGGCTAAGTCC
>JBDNFV010000018.1:0-8904 GCA_041689635.1 Candidatus Nanopelagicales bacterium
AACGTCGTGGTCAGTGTCTCGGGCTCGAGTCAGGCCCTTCCGGGTACCGAGATTGGCCACGGAAAAGTCTCTGATTTCGCCGAGTATCCGGGGAAAGGCCGGGCAACCTCCGGCGTCCGCGCCCATAAGTTTCGATCCGGTGAAGACTCACTTCTTCGGGGGTGGTGCGGTCCGGCGCCCGCTCGGGCGGCCACCTCAAGTGGGAAAGCCGCGAACCTGCCGGCGTCCGACGGTAAACGCGACGGTACGGGTTCGCCCCTGACCCACCCCATTGATGCAATCGGTGGTCCGGTTGTTATCCGGATAGAGTATTAAACGTGTCAACCCCTTCACCCTGCAGTGAGTTAAACTCGCAAACCCCGCTCGCGGGCACCGCACCAACCTCTGATTCCTGGCTGATCCTTTTTCACCAAGGCGCTTGGGGCGAACGCCCGGTCGACACCCTGGTTTCAGGCGATCTCACCGAGTGGGCGCGCGAGCGCGGCGCACAGATTCTCCTCGCGCGGACACCCAAAAATGTTGACCCATATCCGGCATCAACTTTTTGGTTCTCCAACAGCAATGGCGAACTACTCCAAGGACAATTAAATACTGAGGGACTTCCCGATCTGCAACACGCCCACGCCTCCACACCATTATTGCTTATCTGCACCAACGGTAAACGCGACCGTTGTTGCGCTACCTTCGGTAGAAACCTGATTACTGAATGTAAAGATCTGCTCTCCCCCGAATTATTCGGACACATTCTTGAGTGCAGCCATATAGGCGGTCATCGATTTGCACCAACGGCCATCTGGCTGCCGGAGAACCTCGTTCTGGGACGCCTTGAACGAGACGCAGTTGCGAGTCTGCTCATGACGGGTGACATCGATTCACGATTCGTCAGAGGGAGCACCCAATTATCCGCGGCCCAACAGGTGGTCCAAGTGAATATGTGGCCGCAGCAACTTGATTTTTTAACGGGTGAACAACTCGGGGCTGATTTTCACATCACAGCACTTGTTAACGGTGTCACCAAATTGTTCACGGTAACAACTACCAATTCGAGCGTGGTGGCATCCTGCGGCGCCGAGCCAAAAGCCAGCATGCTTCACCAGATCACAGCGGGTAATTGAACAGCTCATTCACCCGGTGGTTCCCGTATTCCGGTCTGCCCAAATGTCACAAGAGCTCCTCCATTGGCTTATGCCCGGTTCACCGTTGAGCGAACTCAGAGAAGAGTTCTCCCCCTGCTACCTTGGCTTTGGCGCGAGCGACGGTCCGGCGCCAGATGTGATTAACGGCTGCCGGCGTATCGGGGACATTGATTCGTTGATTAGAGTCCCAGCCCTATTCGAATCAGTTCATCGCGTGTGTGAACGGTGGTGCGTTCTCTACCGCGAGATTGTCCAAGTTTCTTTTCATGCGCGTCAATCCTTTTCCAGCCGTCAAAGTCAATAATGGCAACGTTTCGATCGGTTAGAAGTTGATCGATGTGTTCTGCGCTGGTACCCGACGATTCGCTTCTGCCGGCAACCAGTGTGTTGATGCAGGAGACAGCATCTTTCTTGTTTGTCCCAATAATTCCCGAGGGTCCACGTTTAATCCAACCAGCAACGTAGGAGTGTTCCAAACCAATTACCGCACTTTCCAGACTCGGAATGACGTTGGTGGCTTGATCAAAGGGGACACCTGGCAGGCCTTCACCACGGTATCCAATACTTCGAATGACCAGATCGGAGGCAATGTCTTTCTTTTCACCCGTTGCCGTGAGGCGGCCCTGTTGATCTATTTTCATGGTGTTCACTCGCAATAGGCCGCTTTCAAGATTCATGCTTTCAGGCGCGCAATAAAAATGGAACTCGATGCTCTTGTCGGCCCGCGGCTCGCGCTGCGACCACTCTGCCATCACGTCCAGATTTCGAGCCACGATCTTATTTCCCGCACTCGCCTGCGCGATATCGGTTGGAACATCTGCCGAATTAACAATGACATCGACCCCCGAAATTTCACCCAGCTCCTTTAATTCCTTGGTGGTAAACGTTGCATGGGCTGGACCACGTCGACCGACAATGTGGATCCGGCGAACCGTGCTGCGAGCAAGGGCCTCAAGAACATGCTGGGGAATATCCGTCTGATCAAGTTCAGCCACTGGTTTTATCAGGATTCGGGCCACATCGACCGCAACATTGCCCAACCCAATGACGGCAACGTCCTCGGTGTTGGTCAAATATTCACCGAAGTCAACCGCATCCGGGTGACCGGTATACCAACGAACAAACGCGGTAGCCGCAATGCTCATCCGGTGATCCTCGCCCGGGATGCCCAGTTCCTGATCAAGGGATGCACCGTACGTGTAAACAACGGCGTCGTAGTGCTCTTGGAGTTCCTCGGCCGAAACGTCTCGACCGATACTCACATTTCCACGGAAACGAACCATTGGATTTTCAAACGTTTGGGCTAACTTGTCCCGCACCGAGCGGATTGACACGTGATCTGGCGCTACGCCGTAGCGCACCAATCCAAAAGGCACCGGAAGGGAATCGTAGACATCAACTTCCACCTGGTATTCCGAAGCTAAATGTTCGGCCGCGTAAATCCCGGAAGGACCCGCACCGACTACCGCTACTCGCATGACTCCATCATTTCACTCCTAGGATTAAATGGCTTGGGGAATGAAACGACCCGCGTGCACGTCAAAAATTGCCCCACCAACGACAAGTGTTTTCGAGAGTAGGGGGTAGGCGCGCACCCGATTCACATCGAGCTTCAATGCGCCAAACTGATCTGGGACAGTCCCGATTTCAATGCCGCGCGAATCGAGGCCAGAGGCCGCGAGTATCGCTTCGTGCATTTCGGCCTCTTCTGCGCAGGCCATCCGGCAGTCGGTGTGCGGCATGATCAGGACACGGTTGACACCCAGAAGATGTTTCGCCAAACCTTTTCGGGCTACACCGGTGAGTTCACTATCACTGAATTGACCCGCATACTCTTGCTTTGACCGCAGAATATCGGCGAACTCAGCATCGAAGTCAAGGTGATGCACACTCATGCGTCAATCCTTTCGCGATCCAGGTTGCGCGCACCGGAGACAATAAATTCCTTGCGGGGGGCTACATCGGTTCCCATGAGTAGGTCAAATACGTCCAAGGCGCTTTCTGCGTCGGAGAGTGTCATCCGGCGTAAGGTTCGGTGGGCCGGGTCCATGGTGGTCTCTCGTAGTTGATGGGAGTCCATTTCACCAAGACCTTTGTAACGCTGAATGGGATCTTTCACCCGCTTTCCCTTTTTATCAGCATCCGCTAACACATTTTTCATTTCTTGATCAGAGTAGGTATACATCACCTCGTTCGCCTTGCTACCGGCGTTGACGACCTCGATGCGGTGCAGTGGTGGCACCGCCGCAAATACTCGTCCATCTTCGAGAAGGGGCCGAAGATATCGATTGATCAGGGTCAACAGCAAACATCGAATATGCGCACCGTCAACATCGGCGTCTGACATCAGAATGATTTTTCCATATCGGGCTTGGTGAAGGTCAAAGGAGCGACCCGATCCGGCGCCAATCACCTGAATAATTGAGGCACATTCGGTGTTTTTCAGCATGTCTGAAAGTGACGATTTTTGAACGTTGAGAATTTTGCCCCGGATGGGAAGCAAGGCCTGGTATTTCGAGTCCCGAGCCGACTTGGCCGTGCCGAGTGCGCTGTCACCTTCAACAATAAACAGTTCGGATTCGGCCACATCGGTACTGCGGCAATCGACCAGTTTCGCCGGCATGGAGGAAGATTCAAGTGCCGTTTTGCGACGTTGAGTATCTCGATGGCTGCGTGCGGCAACCCGAGCCCTCATCGCATTGGCAACCTTTTCAGCAACCGTTCGGGCTGTTGCCTTATCACCGCGCGGTGGAGTCTTCAACCACTTGGTCAATTCCTTTGTGACGACCGCGGAGACAATGCGAGTGGCTGCGGGAGTGCCAAGGACTTCCTTGGTTTGTCCTTCGAACTGTGGTTCAGCCAGTCGGATGGCGATAACAGCGGTCAGTCCTTCGCTCAGGTCGTCTTTGGTGACACTGTCCTCACTGGCCTTCAGGATTTTGGATTCTTTCAAATACTCATTGAACACCTTGGTCAATGAACGTTCCAACCCGGTAACGTGTGTTCCACCTTTGGGGGTAGCAATGACGTTGACGAACGACCGCAATGTCGTTTCATAACCGGTGTCCCATAACAGCGCGATGTCAACACCTAGATTGCGATCAACATCCTGAGTGGTCATGTGACCGTGATCGTCGAGCACGGGAACCGTTTCCGTAAAGTGTCCCGAACCGGACAAGCGAATAACGCTCCCGATCTGTACGCCATTACTCAGGTAATTCGCGTACTGCGAAATACCGCCCTTATGCTGGACGGTTTCAGTCCACAGATCTTCAGGATCGCGCAGGTCGCTGAGGTGCAAAATGAGGCCGGGAACCAGAAAGGAACTTTGCAATGCCCGCTCGTGCAACGCCTGGCGATCGTATTCGGCGTCTTTGGTGAAAACCTCATGATCGGCCCACCAACGAACTGTTGTTCCCGTCGTGGTGCGTGCAGCTTTCCCCGTGATCACCAGCCCACTTTTCTTGGAGAACGTGCCGGTGGGTCCATCACCCTCAAAGATTCCGGGCACCCCACGACGAAATGACATTGAGTGCACCTTGCCACTGCGCGTGACCCAGACGTCAAGGCGAGAGGACAGTGCGTTGACCACCGAAGCTCCAACTCCGTGCAAGCCACCGGATGCCGCGTAGGAACCACCCCCGAACTTGCCACCGGCGTGGAGCTTGGTCATCACGACCTCGACCCCGGTGAGTTTGGTCCGTTTCTCAATATCAACCGGGATCCCGCGACCGTTATCGGTGACTTCAACCGAACCGTCGGGGAGCAAAGCAACACTGATTTCGGTACAGAACCCGGCTAAGGCTTCATCCACCCCGTTGTCCACGATCTCCCACAGACAGTGCATCAGGCCTCTAGCGTCGTTGGAGCCGATATACATACCGGGGCGCTTGCGAACCGCTTCCAGCCCTTCCAGGACTGCTAGATTCTTGGCCGTGTAGTCATGTGCTGAATCACTCGTTGTTTTCGCTGTGGCCACCCACTTAACTTAGTCGCATTCGGTGACAATTCACGGCAGCGAACCGACACGAGAAAACTTCGCTGTTGGCGAACCTCGGAGTGCCTTCACCCCGTGGACACCATTTCCATGTTTAACTTGCCTCATGTCCAATACCAGCACTTCGACCCTGGCCCCAGCCACCCTTTCCACCACCGATCGTTGCGATCGATGTGGCGCCCAGGCTTACGTTCTCGCCGAACTTCCCGGTGGTTCCCAGTTGCTGTTTTGCGGACACCATTGGGGCACCCATGAAGCCGCCCTTCGACCCAAGGTGGTCAGTGTCGTTGACGAACTTCACCGTCTCAACGAACGCCCGTAATGACTTTTGACTGGGCCATCTAGTCCAGGTAGTCGCGCAGTACCTGTGATCGACTCGGGTGACGCAGTTTTGACATTGTCTTACTTTCAATCTGCCTGATTCGCTCACGGGTTACCCCGTACACCTTGCCAATTTCGTCAAGAGTCTTGGGCTGACCGTCGGTGAGGCCAAACCGCATCCGGACCACCCCGGCTTCACGGTCGGAGAGGGTGTCCAAAACCGACTCGAGTTGCTCCTGCAGCAGGGTGAACGAGACGGCGTCGCTGGGGACAATTGCCTCGGAGTCTTCAATCAGGTCGCCGAATTCACTGTCGCCTTCCTCACCCAATGGTGTGTGCAGTGAGATTGGTTCGCGACCATATTTTTGAACTTCAACAACCTTTTCCGGTGTCA
This sequence comes from Candidatus Nanopelagicales bacterium, assembly GCA_041689635.1. GTDB lineage: Bacteria > Actinomycetota > Actinomycetes > S36-B12 > S36-B12 > UBA4592. The sequence goes on from JBDNFV010000018.1 coordinate 5,849, forward strand.
TGTCCAATTCCATGGCAAGTTCTTCGGGGGTCGGTTCACGACCGAGGTCCTGCAACATTTGACGTTGCACTCGAGCCAGTTTGTTAATGACCTCGACCATGTGGACCGGGATCCGGATAGTGCGAGCTTGGTCGGCCATGGCACGGGTGATGGCCTGTCGAATCCACCAGGTTGCATAGGTCGAGAATTTGTAACCCTTGGTGTAATCGAATTTCTCGACGGCGCGAATCAGGCCCAAGTTGCCTTCCTGGATCAAGTCAAGGAAAAGCATTCCGCGGCCGGTGTAACGCTTTGCCAAGGAAACAACAAGTCGCAGGTTTGCTTCCAGCAGGTGGTTCTTGGCGCGTCTCCCGTCGGTGGCAATCCATTCCATGTCAAGACGCTTTTTCTTGTCCATTTTGGCGCCATCATTGAGCATTTCTTCGGCAAAAAGTCCAGCCTCAATCCGCTTCGCCAGTTCAACTTCCATCTCCGCGTTGAGCAGTGGCACCTTGCCAATTTGTTTCAGGTAATCCTTGACCGGATCCGCGGTTGCGCCAGCAACGGTGACGGTTTGCACCGGCTCATCGGTTTCATCAACGTGTGAAATGGTGAAGGTTGCCGACTCTTCAGCCGCAGTGGCTGGATCTTCCTTCTCGACCTCGGCGAGGTCCTTTTCCAAATCGATTTCGAGATCTTTTTCAAGTTCGGCAGCGACTTTAAGGTCGGGTTCATCCAATGAGTCAATCTCAATAACTTCATCTCCGAGATCGATGACTTCGACGAGTGCGTCTTTGTCTTTTTTAGCAGATGTCGGTAAAGGCTTAGTGGCGGACTTTGCCGACGGTGAGGATTTTTTCACGACGGCTTTTTTGACCGGGACACTTTTCTTCAGGGGCGCAGCCTTAGCAGCAACCGTTGGCTTCGCGGCTACCTTCTTGACCACCGCCACCGGACTTTTCACCGGCTTGGCAACAACTTTTTTAGCCGGCAATGGCTTGGATGCGGTCTTTTTAGTGGTGGTTATCTTTTTCGCTGCAGCTGCCATGTGAGAGTAGGTGCCCTTTCGCCGATGACCCATAACAAGTGCCCGAGTCAAGCCTGTGGGCTTGTTCGGGCACCCAATCTTGACATGCCGGTCAGCAAAGCCTCGCGCCGGGGCAACGTAAACGCGCCTTTGCCTGACCAATGGTGGCACCGAATGATGTGTACTGACGCAGGTCACGTTCAATTGCCACAGATTCGAGGGAATCGACGGTGAACGCACCACTCCACCTGGTCGTGAGGGCGATAGTTTTCATACCCGATTGCGCAAAGACATGTGAGATGGTCGGATGTGGATAAGGAGCACCGGTATGTCGTGTCGTGAGAATCGAACCGTCAAAATCCCAGGTCCACGAGGGCTGCGTTGTGATCTCGATGGTGAAGCCCGCCACCGGAACCGTCCAACTCACGGCTTCCCGGCGCTGACCGGACTGGCAGATCAGCGGCAGATTCGCCACCGCACCCTGTGCGGGCCAGCAGCGCGGCGTCTGCTCGGGGACATAGCGGGCAAAGTTCTCCACAATTCGGTTCTCCAGCGAGGTAACCGTCGTCACCTCGTAATTTGTTAAACAAATTCGGTCAATCTCTCGCCAACTTCCATCCGTTGGTTTGAACCACACCCGCAGGTGGTCAATGAGCCCAGGGCAGCCACGGATCCCGGCATCACAATAAGTGTTGGGACCAGGTACGCACGCGGCCGTCAATTTCCATTCACATCCTCGACACCGAATCACTTCATTGCGGGTAACGGAATTCACCGATGACGGCAAAATAAGGCCGCCGCTGCCCTCGTACCGCACCTGTTCTTGATTGGCAAAAACATCGGGATTTGCGCTCACCCCCGGCGCGGCCACCCCCGTGGCGCACAGCAGCACTCCGGCAATACTTATTGTGATAACCAGCACGGATCGACCTGTAAGGTTCACGAACTGATTCTTGATCGATCCCGGACCAAGATCAAGTCCGTATTCTCACCCTGTGGAAAACTCTGCGCGTTATCTACGCGAGGGTAGTTGTGTCCACGCGATCTAACGCATGTCGAACAAAGGTCGCTACTTGATCTTTTTCAACCAGGAAACCGTCATGTCCGAAGGGTGATATTAAAAGATGCAGTCCATCGGAGCCCGGGGCGTGATCAACAATCACCTGTTGCAGTCGAAGCGGGAACAGTCGATCAGAATCAATGCCGACCACGGTCAAAGGTGCGTTGATCGTTTTTAATGCTTGATCGGCGCCACCACGTCCATCACCCAAATCAAACAGGGTCATGGCTCGGGTCAAGGCAATATACGTGTTCGCATCAAATCGACGGGCGAGTTTATCTGCATGGTGATCCAAATACGATTCAACGGCGAAACGTCCACCGGTTAATGGTGACTCCTGCCCCTGAATATCTCGACCAAAACGCTGGTCCAGTTCACTTTCACTTCGATAGCTCAGGTGGGCGATGCGCCGCGCCAAGCCCATACCAACGGCCGGACCAACAACTGACTCGTAGTAATCACCGTTATTAAAATGTGGATCCAATTCAATGGCCGCAATTTGAGTTGCGTGAATACCAATTTCCTCAGCACTCACCGCGGCCGTCGAACCCAGGACGAGTCCCCCTCGAACCGCTTCGGGGTAGCGCACCATCCACTCCAAAACCCGCATTCCACCCAAGGATGGGCCCAACATCAGGGCGTATGAGTCAATTCCCAGGTACTGCATCAGCGCGTATTCAACACGAACCATGTCGGCGATAGTGATTACGGGAAAGCGCGATCCCCATTCTTTTGCATCCGGGGCCAGACTCGAAGGCCCGGTAGTTCCTTGACAACCACCCAACACATTTGCACAGACCACAAATAACGTGTCGGTATCAATTGGCGCACCGGGACCGACCAGCGAATCCCACCATCCGCCGGTGGCGTGTCCGGGTCCAGCATTCCCGGTTACGTGTGAGTCACCCGTGAGCGCATGGGCGACATAAATCGCATTGCTCGCATCGTCGTTGAGGGTTCCCCACGTTTGGTAGGCAATGTGTACCCGCT
>JBDNFV010000019.1:0-4192 GCA_041689635.1 Candidatus Nanopelagicales bacterium
ACCGCGGTCCTTTTTCCCAGAAGTCAATGAGGACGATTCGAATACCGTTAAATGCGTGAAACAGCACCGCGCCAACCAAGCCAACTTCGAGCAGGTTAACGATGGGAGTTTTGTAGGTCGCGATAATTTCGTCATAGGCTGAAGGGGAGACTCGAACAAGCGCGGTGTCCAAGACGTGGACGAAGAGGAAAAAAAAGACCGATACGCCGGTGATGCGGTGCAGAACCCACGTCCACATGCCGTCGCCACCCCGGTACAAGGTGCCAATGGGCGTTGATCGAAGCGAGAGCCCCGGTGTTTTGACTGACACGTCGTGTTCCTATCTCGTCGGCTGTCCCTGGCGCTATTTGTTGGGCGTTCACAACAGTGTGAGATTACCCCGAGGATGGGGCTATCTAACAGAGATAAGGCTAGTCCGTCAGCACCCATTCAGCCCGGCGGATAATCAAACCGGAAGTGTGATCTTGCCCTCGTGGACTACACCGGGGTTTAAACCCCTCGCGCGGCTCACGGATCTTTCTCGTCCAGGTGCGAAAGTTCTATCTTTTTTGCACCCGGTGGCCGTTGACAAAACGCCGCAACACGGAAAAGCGTCCTTAAAACGCGAAACTTTTGCGCGCCCAAGCTCACCGTCCGTGATAGAAATTCACGAAGTTCAAGCTGTGGACAAGGATTTGAGGCACTAATGAATCAAGGGTCGTAGGCTGCCCCCCATGTCAGAACAGCGGATGAGCGAATCAGGCTTTGAGATCAAAAAAGTCTACGACGGGTCCGACCTCGCGGAGTTTGACCCAAGGATCGAACTCGCGGAACCGGGTGAGTTTCCTTATACACGGGGTGTTTACCCCAGCATGTACACCGGACGGCCGTGGACCATGCGGCAATACGCGGGTTTTGGCACCGCTGCCGAATCAAATGAGCGATACCTGCAACTACTCGCCGCGGGTACAAACGGGCTTTCGGTCGCATTTGACTTGCCGACCCAGATGGGAATGGATTCAGACAGCGCGCTGGCCCATGGCGAGGTGGGCAAAGTGGGTGTGGCCATTGATTCAATCGAAGATATGCACACGCTTTTTAAAGATATCCCGCTTGATTCGGTCTCAACGTCAATGACGATCAATGCGCCAGCAGCGATTTTATTACTGATGTATCAGTTAGTTGCCGAAGAAAATGGGATTGACGCCAGTGCGTTGAATGGAACAATCCAAAACGATATTTTGAAGGAATACATTGCCCGCGGCACCTATATTTATCCGCCGCGGGAGTCGCTGCGGTTGATCACGGACATTTTCGCGTACTGCAAAAACGAACTTCCGAACTGGAACACGATCTCAATTTCGGGGTACCACATGGCGGAGGCAGGCGCTAACCCTGCGCAGGAAATCGCATTCACCCTCTCCAACGGGAAGGCCTATGTTCAGGCAGCCATCGATGCCGGGCTTGAGATTGACGACTTCGCGCCGCGGCTTGCCTTCTTTTTCGTTTCCCGCACGAGCTTTCTGGAAGAAGTAGCGAAGTTCCGTGCGGCAAGGCGCATGTGGGCGCGAATCATGCGTGATGAATTCGGGGCCAAGGACCCCAAGTCGCACATGCTCCGCTTTCACACTCAAACCGCGGGAGTACAACTCACCGCCCAACAACCAGAAGTGAATTTGGTGCGCGTGGCCGTGCAAGGGCTCGCGGCCATTATGGGTGGCACCCAATCACTACACACAAATTCTTTCGATGAAGCTATCGCCTTACCAACTGCAAAAGCTGCGCGATTGGCGCTGCGAACCCAACAGGTGCTCGCATTTGAAACCGACGTCACAGCAACCGTGGATCCATTCGCCGGCTCTTACGTCGTTGAAAGCTTGACCGACCAAGTTGAGGCAAAAGCCCTTGAACTCATTGAACAGGTTGAGGTACGCGGCGGCGCGGTGGCCGCTATCGAGCAAGGTTTTCAAAAAATGGAAATCGAAAACACCGCGTACGCGATCGCCAAAGAAATCGACTCAGGCCAGCGAATTGTCGTGGGAGTAAACAAATATACGATAAATGAGGAGGATCACTACGAACCACTTCGAGTGAATCCACTCATTGAAGCCGAGCAATGTGATCGCCTTACTCAACTTCGGGCTGATCGTGACAATACAGAAGTGTCGAGACTGCTTGCACTTATCACCGAAACGGCACAAGGTGATGGCAACTTGCTCTACCCCATGAAAGAGGCGCTGAAGGCCAGAGCAACGGTTGGTGAAGTCTCGGACGCCTTACGTGCAGTTTGGGGCAAATACGTTCCACGGGAATTTTTCTAAGAAAAAAGCTCGTGAAGTTTTTATGTGTCCCGTCGCGTCAGTCACCATCGGTGACATCAATGTCGTTATTGAGCAAGGTTCGCAAACGGTGAAGCGAACCCTTTCGCGTGCTGCAAAATTATTGACCGTGACCCAACCTGCTGGAAGTTCCCGCACGTGATCATCGTTCATAACGCTCGCTACTTGGTCACCTGCGATCCACATGACACGGTTTTGGAAAATGCATCGCTGGTAATCCGCGACACCGAGATTATTGACCTCGGGCCTGCGCAGGAAATAAAAAAAAGATTCCCGCAAGCAAAAATTGTGGACGTAACGGACCAATTAATCATGCCAGGATTGATTAATCTTCATACGCATTTACCGATGACTCTTCTGCGCGGCGTCGCCGAAAATGTTGATTTGCAGGGATTCTTGGAATTAGTATGGGCTGAGGAAGCCCGAATCATGGACGAACAAGGAACCTATCTGGGGGCTCGCCTTGGCGCGCTTGAATCCATTTTGGCCGGTACAACAACGGCATTGGACATGTATCTGCATCCCGCTGCTAATCACCGCGGGGCAGTTGAAGTTGGGCTGCGTCACGTAACGGGTCCCGTGTTCTTTTCCTTCCCGGGTCCGGACAACTTGACGTGGACGAAACGGATAGAACTGGCGCGAGATTGGCCGCAAACGTTGCGCGACATCGGTGGTCCCTATGTACCACTTGCTCTGATGCCTCATGCGCCTTTGACGGTTACCCCGAAAAATTTGAAAGAGATTTCCGAACTCGCGATTGAGCAAGGAGCAATTATCACGGTGCACGCTGCAGAGAACGTTTCCGAGAGCGAAGACACGATGGTAGCCCATGGTGAGCGACCAATACATCTACTTGATGCCACCGGGATTCTCAACCTCAAGCCGGTCATCGCGCACGGGGTGCACCTCAATGAAAATGAACGTCGCCTGATTGCCGTAAAGGGTGGTTGCATTGCACATTGCCCAGGTTCCAACATGAAATTAGCCAGCGGTGCCGCCGATCTTGTTCAATACCGCAGGGAAGGCATCACGGTCGGGCTCGGCTCTGATGGTTCCTCCTCGAGTAACGACCTCGACATGTTTGCCGTCATGCGGATGGCTGCGAATCTGGCGCGACTGGTACGCAATGATCCCGCCGCTATTGCATCCGCTGAGATTGTTCGGGCGGCCACAATCGACGGAGCGAGAGCATTGGGAATGGCCGCCAGAATCGGGTCATTGGAAGTGGGTAAGGAGGCTGACATGATTTCACTCACGTTGCGAGAACCACATATGATCCCTGTTCGCGACCCCTTCACCACGATTGTTTACAGCGCCGGTCGAGCAGATGTTCGTCACGTATTCGTTGCAGGTGAGCAGGTAATCGATAACCGACAACCCACAAAAGTTGATCCGAAGGAGATCATGCGTTCAGCGCTTCACCACATTGAACGTTCCGCGCAATGACGGCCTAGGGCTTGTTCGTGTGCACACGCTTGATCCGAGCTTATGCTTGCGCCCATGCCTACCCGAATATTATTGGACTGCGATCCGGGACACGACGACGCAATTGCCATCATGTTGGCAACGTCCAGTGCTGACATCGAACTCGTCGGCGTCACAACCGTGGCGGGAAACTCACTCCTTTCGAACACGACTCGCAATGCATTGATTGTTTTGGACATGGTGAACCGGCCGGACATCCCAGTTCACGCAGGAAGAGCGGCTCCACTCGTGCGCGCACTTCGCACTGCCGCATCCATGCACGGGGATGGTGGACTTGACGGACCGGTACCAAATGCGCCGTCGCGTGAGGCCAATGGCGCGAATGCGCTGAGTTTCATCGAAAATATCTTAGAAAATGAAACGGAACCAATCACACTCGTTGCGACCGG
>JBDNFV010000020.1:0-1145 GCA_041689635.1 Candidatus Nanopelagicales bacterium
GACATCACGCAAAGGATCAAGGCTCGCTTGCGCAACTATTGTCGCGCGCGAATCCGACGAGTCCGTTGACACCGCAATATAGGTGCCGAGTCCACCAACGAGGATTCCAACGCTCGCGGCTAACGCGAACATGCCACGGCGCGCGCGGCGGGCTCGCGTTTCCACGGGAGCCTGCGTCTCCACGGGAATGGGAACATCGGGGAGTTCGATTCCCAACTCGGCTTCAATCCGCTCCCACACGTGTGCGGGTGGTAAAACTGGACGATCCGCCGGGCTGATTTTGCGCGCGGAAGCCGCAACAGCCGTCAGTTGATCGACTTCGCTCTGGCACAGCACGCAACCGCGGACGTGTTCCAGGTCGCCGGGTAAAGCGCTCTCGCCGAGGGCGATCAGTGCCATCATGTCAGGGTCAATGTGTGCCACTGTTCGCCTCCAATCTTGTTTTAAGTCGATCAAGTGATCGTCGTATATGGCTTTTTACGGTTCCTAGCGGCAGGTCAAGAACACTAGCAATCTGAATATGGGTCAGGTCATTGAAAAACGCAAGTTCCATTATTTTTTGTTGTGGGTCACCGAGTCGAGCTAATTCATCGGCTAAGACAACTCGGTCAATAATCGCCTCGATCGAATCCGTGCGGACGTGATGCAATGTGTGGGCGTCCGCACCCTCAACGGTCGCAGACGCCGCAATTTCAACCCGAACCTTAGCGGAATAAAAATCTGCGATCTTTCGGCGGCAGATCCCCAGCAGCCATGCGGGCAGGGCCCCCGAGTTCGGATCAAATCCGGCCCGGCCTTTCCACGCGGCGATAAACACCAGCTGGGTGACGTCGGCTGCGTCGGCGTTATTTCGGGTGGATCGAAGGGCGATTGTGTACACCAGGCTTGACCATCGTTCATAAATATCACGTATTGCACTTTCATGGCCGAGGGCAAACCGTTCGGTCAATTCACGGTCGGCTGCCTCTTTCACCGGGTACACCCGGTGATCTGTCCGGGATCGCTCGCTATCCACCGAGCGCTCATCTGAATAAGTGTGCATGAAATTCATGATTTTTGCGAATTTATTGGGAGATTAATTATCGATGAACCGGGTGCGGCACTGACAATAATGTTTGCGTCGTAGCCCACCCCCGGCTCATAGA
>JBDNFV010000021.1:0-10085 GCA_041689635.1 Candidatus Nanopelagicales bacterium
ACCGAAAAAACCACCCACAACACCAGGGACATGCCCAGTGGTTCAAGCAGTGACCAGAGGTAACCCAACCGGAATTTGGTGTACTGATTCTGCAGGTCGCGAAGGACCAACATTCGGAGTACCTGGCGGTGCTCCCAGAGTGCGCGCACGGCATTTACATTAGATGACGACGGCTCGCGTATCGTGCACCACGTGGAAAGCAAATCGGTGGGGGGCCAAAAAACAGGCAAACTAGGTGTCGTTGCTCAGCGGGCGGCCCGGAGCCTGAGTCGGCGCCTGCGGGACTTTGGCGAGGTTGAACCAGACGGGTTTGACCTTGAAAACATCCCGACCGCCGACATTGCCCTGTATTTCGCGGATCAACCCGCAAAACTTTATCAACTTACTCAGTGGCTGCCGGTATTTGAAAACCACACCGAACTACGCACCATTGTGGTTGTTCGTAATCTCGAGACGTACAACGAATTACGCACCCAAACAACCCTTCAGGTTCTGCTCGTGCCCCGATATGAAATCTTGATGGCCCTCTACGATCGGGCTGATTTCCACGCGGTGATTTATGTGAACAATGGTTGGACCAACTTCCAGTCACTCTCATTTCAGCAGGCGGTTCACCTTCACGTCAATCATGGTGAGAGCGATAAAATCTGTATGGTCAGCAATCAAGCCAAGGCCTACGACAAAGTTTATGTTGCGGGACAAGCCGCGATCGATCGCCATGCGGCGGCAATTGCTTGGTTTGATCCGAGCCATCTGGTGAGCGTGGGGAGACCTCAACTGGATCTCAAAATTGCCAGTCCCCTACCCGAAAGTGAATTGACAACAATTACCTATGCCCCTACGTGGGAAGGCGAAGACGACGTTAATAACTACACCTCGGTTGATCTTTATGGACCGCAGATTGTTCAGGCCGCCCTCGCGATTCCACATTCGCGTGTGGTCTACAAACCGCACCCTCGAGTTATTGATGGCGTTGATCCCCTCGTCCGCGCCAATCACAAAAGAATTGTTAGCCTGATTTCCGCTGCAGGGGCGCCGCACCTCTACTTGCCGACGGCAAACATTCTGGGAATTTTGCCAGACACCAACCTTCTGATCGCGGATGTTTCCAGCGTGACCCTTGATCACCTTTACCTTGCACCACTAGCACCCATTTTGCTGACCGACCGACGGTCACACCCGGCTCAACTGCTGGCCGACTCTCCGATGTCCGCGGCGTGCGCTGTGGTTGATCAACATTCCATTTCTCGCGTTGGTGCCCTGATGAGAACCAGCCTTGATATCGATACCCATCGGGAGGATCGCGCTCGGATGCGGACGTATTACTTTGGTGACACCGCGAAGGGCAGCAGCACAGACGCATTTTGGTCAGCGATTTCCGCAGAGATCACCGCCCACGACGCGGCCCTGCAGCTCATCCAACGAGTGCGTCACGTTCAACCGTGAGCCCCGCGGCCAGTAGGCTCCCGGGGTGACTCAAACCGCCGTAATTTTGGCCGCCGGAATGGGAACGCGACTTGGTCGCCCGTGGCCCAAACCTCTGACACCCTTAGTTGATGGCCGTACGATCATGCGCCAGCAGATGGACAATCTGACCGCAGCATTCGGTGACGAGTTGCGTGTCATGACGGTGATTGGTTTCAAATTAGAACTCATTATTGAGTCCTTCCCCAACAACCTCTACGTCTACAACGAGGCCTACGACCAAACCAACACGAACCGCAGCTTGCTCAAAGCCTTGCGGCTTTCTGGTCCCGGTGGAGTTCTCTGGCTAAACGGTGACGTGGTCTTTGATCCTCGGGTACTCGATCGAGTCAAGGACTACATTGAACGGGACGAGTCGATTATCTGCGTTAACACCGCTGTCGTGGGGGACGAAGAAGTCAAATACCGGGTTGACGCTGACGGATTCGTCAGTGAACTTTCCAAGCAGGTGATTAACGCTCTCGGTGAGTCGGTTGGAATCAACTTTGTTGCCGACACCGACAAGCAACGCTTGATCGCCGGTCTCGAAGCTTGCGCTGACGATGACTATTTTGAACGTGGGATTGAAATCATGATTGAAACCGACGGGACGCGAGTGCTACCGGTGGACATTTCTGATCTCTTCGCCGTCGAAGTTGACTTCGAGGAAGACCTCACCCGCGCGAACTCGCACCTGTAGCGGTTCAGATCACAAGGAATCAAATACTGCGATCCAATTCTCGTATCTCGTAGCGGCCAGATAATTCGTGTTGGGAACGGGAATATTCTCGTTCTGCGAAAAACGAATCAAGGCCTCAGAGATTGCTGCTGGGTTCTCACGGGCTATCAGATCCGTGTACACATGGTCATTTTCAATAAAGAATTCGCGGATTCCCGAGGAACAGTCAGCCGCGATCACGGGGACACCTGCCGCCAGCGCTTCGGCGACCACAAGTGGCGCACCTTCCGTTCGCGACGTCACGAGCAATACTCCACTTTCACTCAGGATTGGTTCAATGTCGGTGAGTGGGGCAACAAACTCCACCTGGGGACCGGCTTGTTCGCATAACTCTGCCTGGAGTGGACCCGATCCAATCATGCGCAATGTCCAGTTCGGCCCCAATTTCTCGCGTGCGAGTTCGAATCCGGCGAGGGCAAGGTCGGGACCTTTTTCAGGCGAAAATCTGCCAATAAAGTCGATTAATTTTTGCGGGGAACGAGTAAAACTCTTTGACGGATTCCACGTGCTGGGATTAGCTAACACGATCACGTTGGTCAATCCGCAGTCAGCGAATGCTTGGGCATCCTCCCGGGTCAATACCGCGAACACGTCACAACGCGGTGCGAGTTTCAGTGCTCGCTTCAGGTCTCTCCCGCCGGCCGCTGCGGCAAAAGCTCCGTGGTATTGGCCAACAATTCGCCACTCTTCACGACGGTGGACGTGGTTCATAGCGTCACATAAAATCTCAAGTGACCACAATTGCGCGACAATAATAAATCCTGGATCACGTGAGTTCAAAAAATCCGAAAGATTGCTGACAGCAAGGTTTCGCAGTTCGGTTCGCTTGGCAGCATTCACTTCATCATCCGGAATTGTTAACGGCCAGATCTCCGGCATCAAAGTCGTCATCGCAACGTCACCAAAATTATGTGGATCCGAATGCGGAGTAACACCTACCACCGAACATTGATGGCCGTGTGATGCGAAAACTTTCGCCAGGGTGTGGACAACAACTTGTGCTCCCCCCAATTCCACAACGTTGTTTGCCAAGATCACGACCGGTTTCATCTTCACACCTCACCCAACTCGAGCCGTGCGCGGACGAGCTCATGGAGGCGGTGCTGATCCGCAACCGGGGCGACATCAATGGGTGGCAGCAGATAGCGGGCTGCCCCAAGGTCCTTACGAAAGGCAATGGCTCTCACATCACCGATTAACTCTGGTCGATCCGTTACCACAATGTCGGCGATGGCAAGTGCTTCCTTTCGTTGGGACGCCGAGTAGACGCGATACGCAAATCGACCTTGCTGCGGCGCCGGCGTAAAAACTTCGCGCGGGATAAGAAGATAAACAGCCACCCCGAATTCGTCGATCCACGCTTGGGTATCAAAACGCTGAAGCCGGCTGTCCAATGGCGGGAGATCAGAGGGCGCAAAGACCACCGTTGGTCGATTCGGGGCTGCGATGATTGGCAGGTGTGAGGAAGTGTGCCTGTTGTTTCGAAAGCGTCGAAGCTTACGAACTGCCCCCATCAGTGATTTCGAGTAGCCGCTTGCCTTCCAACCGATTCGTGAATCCGATTGGGTCTCAAAGACAATGCGGTCAGCGCAATGAAGGGAAGCAAACCGGGCGACCGACAGTTCTGGAAGTGATTCACCCGGTTGTAGGTGCAGGTCAGAGCGATTCACACCGAGCGCGCACGTTAATTGAATACGCACCAATCCCTGTTCACCAGGGTTGATCCCTCGTTCCTGGATCAATTCCGCGCGTCCGGCATCAAGATTCACCTGGAAACATTTCTTACCTGGGCCGGAGGCGCTGGGGGTGGCGGTAAATGCGATAAGTGCCCCCGTCTTGGTCTCACCCAAGATCACCTGTGCCTGTGTCTCGGCTGGTAAATCACCCACAAAGTCAACACAGGTGATCAACCAGTGAGCGGAATCTTGCCCTTTGTTGATGGTCCCGAAATAACGTCGTTGATCAAAGGGAATCAGAGTGAGGTGCAATTCGCTGACATCAAGCCACCAGGATGCTGGACGCCCAAGGAGATCTGTGGACTCCCTAGACCACAATTCACCGTTGTGACCAACCAATTCAGTGTTGATGAATCCGCCACCTTTTTCCCACCACAGCGCCCGGCGCATTTTTCTTTGGTCACCGGTGAGCAGGTAGTAGGCAGCGACCCGCAAACCTGGTCGCAGGACGTCAAAGTCTGCAACCGGAATCGTTCGGACATACCGTGAAAGGTTATCGATCAGTCCGGTGGATTCACTTTCGGTGAGTTCAAAGAGCGTGGCAAGGTAAAGCGAGAGTTCGTGTTGGAGGAATTTCCGGTTTTTATGCTGAGCTAATGCAGGCTGGGACGCAAGTTCGCGATCCATCAACTCATTGATCTCAATTCGATCACGCACATTGCGTACATCTCCCCTGGATTGGGTAATCGATGCCCCCTGCGACTCGCGATCAACATTCCAGTTGTAAACAACGTCGGGAATCACCCCGATGCGCGAGGCCGATAGGTAACACTTCAGGGTGAACAGTTGGTCTTCAAAAAGTAAACCTGGCGGGAAATCAATTCCGTTCTCGAGCAAAAATTGGGTCCGGTAGATCTTGTTCACCGAGATGGTGTCAAACAACAATCCGGGGTTTTCGGCAAGTCCGTCGAAGACCTGCGATGCTTCGTGCAACTCCGGACGCCAAATTTTCATCTCACCCGTACTGGAAAGAATGCGTTTGGCCGCACCAACAACAACATCAGCGTTCATTTCACGGATGGCAGAATACAAATTACGAACGGCATGCCGGTCGTAGGTGTCGTCCGAGTCGCAAAACATGAGCATAGGTGCACTGGCCAGTTCCATGCCTGCATTCCGCGGGGCACTGCAACCGCCGGAGTTTTCGGCAAGTACCTCAATGCGAATCCGCGCGTCAAGCCGTGCAGCGGTACGCAAGATTTCAACCGAATCGTCGGTTGAACAATCGTCAACCGCAATGATTTCAATATTGCGAAACGACTGGGCCGTTAATGAGTCCAGCGCCCTTGGCAGACGCGCAGCGTCGTTGTAGCCGATTAAAATAATTGAGACGTCCGGACTAGGCATTACGAACCGATTCTGCTGCCGCAATAAGTTGGCGGGCACGTGTTCGAAAGTCGTGCTCGTTTTGAATCCGTTGTGCATCAGCAGTGTCACTTGGGAAAAATGCGTCCGGGTCTCGATACATCTCGGCTAATTCGTCAGGAGTTTGGTAGGTCACAACACTTGCACCAAAAACTTCCCGGATACCCAAAGCCGGATCACTGACCACCCGAGCACCTGCTGCGACCGCATCAAAAAGTCGATTGGAAAGAAACCCGAGTTCTGCCATTTCGCGATGATGGTCGTTGAACACCATGGCACTCGTTGCATACGCTCTCGGTAACTCATTATTGGGGAGGAACTCCCCCGCTATTTGGTCGGGTGCCAAGAATTTTTCCCAGCCAACCCCGTAAACCTCCAGTGGGATTCCAGCAGTGAGCGCATCACGCACGATTGGTCGAAACTCGCCACGAGTTGACCCAACGAAAAGGGCACCGGATTTTTCGGCTGAGGTGACGGGTGTGAAGCGACTCGTATTGGTTGCCTGCAAAAGTGGGGTGAATTCACCGATCTCTGACGCGGGATTCCAGTTATTACTTGCCGCAAATGCACGGGAGTATTGAGCGGCCTCACCCGGCTCAACGCGTTCGGGGTGAGAAATTACCCACAGCATCCACGTTGCGCTCGTATTGGAAGGGATAACGCGTCGCAACCCGCGCAAGACCAGCACGACATCGTCGTCATTGCGTTTTTTACTCGTGGCGCCAGCGCGTGAAACAACCGCGGCATCCACGCCTTCGGCGATGAGGGCTAGGGCGAGATCGTGTGCAAACCAATAGTCACCCCATTGCTTTCCCGCTTCTCCTTTAGGTGCTGACGTCACGATGGACCATTGGGGTTTGTGATGAAATAATTTCACGACTTGGCCCGCCCTAGGAGAAATCCGAGCCCCCATGAAATGTGCATGACGGGAAAAACCACGGGTAGAAGAATTCGGCTGATACCGGCTTTTGTCATCACACTCGCCGCAACGACTCCCAGGGCATAGGCAATCATCGGGATGAAACCGACCCAGACTAATAATTGTTGAGACGCCAGCAAACCAATCAGGACAAGGGGAAGTCCAACGGCTATCCCAATAACGAGCATCGGTGCGGCCAGATAACGCAGTGAAATCGTTTCACGATAACGGCGGGCAACTTCGCGGCGCCACGTTCCATAACCAAAATATTGGCTGGCGAGTGCACGCAGGCTCGAGCGCGGGCGATAGGTCACCACCATGTTTGGCGTAAACCACACTTTTCCACCTGTTTCACGAATCCGGTGATTCATTTCCCAGTCTTGGGCTCGCACCATGGATTCGTCGTAGCCACCCACTCGTTCTAAGGCAGATCTGCGAAAACACCCCAGATACACGGTGAGTGCCTCCCCCTCGGCGCCGCCAACGTGAAATGCGGCGCCGCCCACCCCAAACTTCGAGGTCATTGCAGCGGCAATCGCTTTTTGCAGCGGGGTGAGTCCCTTGGCGGCCATGATTCCACCGACATTGTCGGCGCCACTCCGGTGTAATGTTTCGACCCCAATGCGGATGTAGTCGACGGGGATGAGTGCGTGGCCATCAACCCGGACAACTACCTCAGATTGTGAAGCACGGATAGCCGCGTTGAGCGCCGAGGGGGTTCTTCCACTGGGGTTGGTCACAACGCTCAGACGCGGGTGGCGTTCGGCTAGTTCGGCGGCGATCACTTCGGTGCGATCACGTGATGGGGCAACGGCAAGCACGATCGCCATCTCACCTTCGTAGTCCTGAGCGAGTAGTCGATCAATCGCTAACGCCAAATGATCTTCTTCATTGAGTACCGGCATTACGATGGCAACGCGTGGCAAAGGCATCATTGACCTAGTGCTCCAAGCCCAGATCCGAGTACCCGCGCAGGGCTTTTGCATCGATCCCAACTACTTCACCGAAAATATCTTTTCTAAAATGGGCATCGGAAACGAGTGAGGTGTTGGTCGCCTGTGATTGCCTTGAGTGGCGGACGTAGATATAACCGTGTCCGTGCGTCCGGTAGATCAATCCCCCGTGTTCGCTCACTCGTTGAATCAGGGCCAGGTCAACGGATCTGGGGACCGGGCGCCAACCACCGACTTCACGCAGATCTGCCTGGGAAATCAACATGGTTCCACCGGCCACAAAATTCGTATACTTTTCGGCCGCGTACGTGGGCCGAAACACGGTGACGTCTTCGGCGGCAAGATAAATATTGTCGAGCGCCTTGCCAACAAGTTGAGCACCGGAGAACATGCGAGCGGCGACCAGATCCCAGACGTGTTCGGGTCCGTAGAAGTCGTCATCGTCTATTTTTGTAATGAGTTCACCTCCGGCAAGTGAACTCGCCGCCGCCAGTACTTCGCCAAGGTTGAGAGTTGCAGGAGCCGAGCGAGTGAGTGTGGGGAAAGGTAACTGCAGAACGCGTGCACCGAGGTGGTCATCGAGTTCAAAGCCGTGGGTCAGTAGCACGAGTTCCAGATCCGGATACGTCTGCTGGGACAGCAATTCAACTATTGCATGCAAGTGGTTTTCACGATTCGTTACCAACACCATCGAGACACTTGGCCAACCAAAAATCCGTGGGTGCGGTGAGTGTTCCCGCAGGACAATATTGCGCCGGGCAATTGATACGAATGTGCTTTCCCGGGGATCTGCAAGCGCGAGATCAAGATGCACTCCGCACGCTTGTAGCTGAATTTTCTGGGTTGAGGTAAGCCCGTTCGTTTCACTTAACGCGGTCACTCCACGAAGTCGGTGGACCGTGGCCGCATCGAGTGAGTCCGGCAATGACAGGGATGACGCCGCTACCGAAGTGATTTCGGGAAGCGAACGGCGGCCAATTGGCCGGTGAACGTGCGGGTTCACCACATACTGGGTGTCGGCGGCGGTTAACCACGTGCAGTCCTGCGTGATCAGCCGATCCGTCGAGCGAAGATGAGGATTTTCCTCGCTGCTAGCCCCGTCTATCTCAATATGCCGAAGTGTCTCGGCAAGATTTCCGTTCCGCGGCAGCGCAGCCGGATCCCAACTAATTTTAGGCCCAAAAACACCACCCGGTGTTGGAGTACTGGCACGCAGAAGTCCTGACAGCACGATGGCCAGCGGAAGTTCCGTGACGAGGGTTGCTTTTCCCTCGAAACCGAATTCGGTCCAGTTGCCGGAAAATTGTGAGAGTGGAAGTTCGGGTGTGCCCAGCCAACCCGGTCGTGGCGGCCTCGCGTGATCGATGACGAGATTCACCACGGTAGCCACGTCCCCGGTTGAGGCCACGTTTGCAATTAATTCACGCAATGAATCACGGTTATGCACGCGAACCGAGAAGTCTCCAGCGCGACCTTGACGCACTTTAGGTGCCGGCACGCTATTTGAGCCCTTCACGGTCAGCACTTTAGAGGGTATGACCCACCCGACGGGGCTAGCGGTGAGAATCAGCTAGGTGTTCGCACTAATCTTGGGTGATGACTTTGCGACTCGCCGTCATTGGCACCGGCTACCTCGGCGCAACCCACGCGGCCTGTATGGCCGAACTGGGTTATCACGTAATCGGCCTAGACGTCGTACCCGAGAAGGTAGATCTGCTCAATTCCGGCAAAGTTCCCTTCTACGAGCCCGGGCTCGAAGACGTTCTCCAGCGCAATCTCGCAGCTGGCCGGGTGAAGTTCACCACCTCATTTGCCGAAGTGGCCGCATTCGCCGACCTTCATTTTATTTGCGTGGGAACCCCGCAACACGTCGGTTCCTACGCCGCCGATGTGTCCCAAGTATTTGATTCTGTTGCATCCCTGTCCCCGCACCTTTCCCCGACCGACCTGGTCGTTGGTAAGTCAACCGTCCCGGTCGGGACCGCCGATAAAATAGCGGAAATACTAAAAATCTCAGCACCCGGAGTTGAGGTTGCGTGGAACCCGGAGTTCCTACGCGAGGGGTTCGCGGTCCACGACACCCTTGAACCAGATCGGCTCGTCATCGGTGTCCGCTCCCCAACCGCCGAAAAGAGGTTGCGCGAGGTTTACGCGCCAATGATCGATAAGGGAATTCCTTTCTTGGTCACCGATTTTCCTACTGCTGAATTGGTGAAGGTCGCGGCAAACTCATTTTTGGCCACGAAAATCTCTTTTATTAACGCGATGGCGGAGGTGTGTGAGGCGGCAGGCGCAGATGTCGTCCGACTCGCCGAGGCGATCGGTTACGACACTCGAATTGGTAACAGGTTCCTGGAAGCGGGCTTGGGATTTGGTGGTGGATGTCTACCGAAGGATATTCGTGCATTTATGGCGCGCGCCGGCGAACTCGGCGCCGAAGAAGCACTCACATTTTTACGCGAGGTGGACCACATTAATCTTCGCCGTCGCAGTCACACGGTCGACCTAGCCCGCAAGGAACTCGGTGGTGAACTTCGCGGTAAAACCGTCTGCATGTTTGGCGCAACTTTTAAGCCCGACAGCGACGACGTGAGGGACTCACCAGCACTTGACGTTGCCGTGGCTCTCGCCAATGCCGGCGCCGTTGTCGTGGTGCACGATCCCAAGGGCACCGTCAATGCGGAGCGGGTTTACCCGACGTTGACCTATTCAACAGATGCCATGAAAGCGGCTGCTGGCGCTGATCTGATTATTCACGGAACCGAATGGATGGAATACCGTGACATTGATCCGGCTGAACTTGGCACGGTAGTTACCCAAAAAAATATTATTGATGCCCGAAACAAGCTCGACATCCCACGCTGGCGGGCCGCCGGTTGGAATATCCGAGCACTCGGTCGACCTACCGC
>JBDNFV010000022.1:0-1628 GCA_041689635.1 Candidatus Nanopelagicales bacterium
GAGGGTGCGGGCTACTTCGGTCGCCCAGTAGGTCGCGATCATGCCTGCTCCCGCACGCTTAACGCTGGTAAGAATCTCGTGAATAGCCCGTTCACGGTCGATCATTCCCGCGGACGCAGCGGCCTCGACCATCGAAAACTCTCCCGATACGACGTATGCGGCCACGGGAACATCGACCTCGTCGCTGACGCGCGCGATAATGTCGAGGTAGGTGAGTGCCGGCTTCACCATGACAATGTCGGCGCCCTCGGCCACGTCGAGCCGCACTTCGCGCAGAGCCTCCACCGCATTACCCGGATCCTGTTGATAACTGCGGCGATCCCCCTGCAGTTGGCTCTCGACGGCCTCGCGGAATGGGCCATACATTGCCGAGGCGTACTTAGCGGCGTAGGCGAGAAGAGCGGTGTCCGTGTGACCGGCGGCGTCAAGGGCGGTCCGCACAGCGCTGACTTGGCCATCCATCATGCCGCTCAAACCAAGAATGTCTGAACCGGCATCTGCGAGAACCAGACTCATCTGTTGATATACGGCGAGCGTCGCGTCGTTATCGACTCCACCTTGATCGTCGAGCACTCCGCAGTGACCGTGCGAGGTGAATTCGTCCAGACACAGATCGGCGATCACCGGCAGGTCGTCTCCCGTCGCCTCCTTCACCCACCGCACTGCCTGAGCGAGGATGCTGTCCGGCGCGATCGCTGCGTCTCCGCAGGCATCACGTTCCTTCGGCACTCCGAAAAGCATGACGGCGCCGACCCCGGCTTCCGCGGCCTCGGTGACGGCTTGGCGTAATGAGTCGCGCGTGTGCTGGACGACCCCGGGCATCGAAGTGATGGGGATCGGCGCAGTGGCACCCTCGCGAACGAAGACGGGCAGAATCAGATCGGGGGCGAAAAGATGCGTCTCGCGCACCAGTCGACGGATGGCCGGTGTTCGCCGCAGTCGCCGCGGTCGCTCGGTGATGTCCATAATGTTGGGAGCCTAACCTTGATTTAGCAGCCGGCTACGACGGGAAGATCCGCCCTAGCATTGCGGCAACACGTTGACGAGCACAGACTGAGAAAAGACGACGTTGGTTTTCCCGCTATTGCGTCGGTCATCACATCGACGAGGCTCCCAACAAAGCGGGCATCCACACCGGGTGTCGACACTCGCGAAAAACCAATCCCGATTTTCTCGGCGATTTCCTGCGCCTCGTGATCAAGGTCCCAAATGACCTCCACGTGATCGCTGACGAAACCGATGGGAACCACGACTACCGCAGATACGCCGTCGGCCGATGCTTCGCGCACGGCGTCACCAATGTCGGGCTCCAGCCAGGGCACGTGCGGTGGCCCACTGCGGGACTGGAACACCAAGCGCCAATCGATCGGGCTCAGACCGGTAATCGACTCGGTGGCGGACATCACTCGACGCGCAACGTCCATGTGTTGCCGCTCGTACAGTCCGGGAAGGCCTTCGCGGAGTTCGTCGGGACCCCCCGACTCTGCCATTGCCGCTGGAATCGAGTGGGTTGTGAACAGGACCCGCACCGACGCCGGGTCGGTGACTCCGGTGAGTGCATCGACCACACCGTCAACGAATGGATCCGAGAAGCCGGAGCGCTCGAAATATGGTCGTGCCTTAACGAC
>JBDNFV010000023.1:0-4033 GCA_041689635.1 Candidatus Nanopelagicales bacterium
CGACCACGGCAATGGCAGTGGAGCTCTCTGGCGCTATGCACAGACCGTCGGCTCCGCCCGTTACGGAGCAGTCACCCACCCGGGAGCCGCCGCCGAGTCCGTCTCATTCGCTGACCTTTAGGGGCTAACCAGTAATCTTGTTAAAAAATCAACGGACGTGAACCCTGTTTCTTATCGAAGACGACCCACTCGGCTCGCAACGCAGTGACAAGGTGCGCGACATCATCTCCATCCAAAACACCGAAATCAGGCGCTGCGCTAACTAAGGATGCCTGAACGCTACCCAAGGCTGCTTCAGTTGATTGGGCTGGATCTGCCGCATTAACAACTACTGTTTTGCCATTACGTTTTTCGATGAACAGCAGCTCTTCCCCCGGCGCGAGGTGAAGGTGGTGGCGCACCTCAACGGGGACAGTAACCCGCCCTTTGGTGGAAACCTTGGCCAAACTCATGACCCACCCCATTCTTCAGTGCCAGAGAATACTCAGTATTTAGTGCATCGGGTAGAAAGTCGAGCGCACACCAAAGGAGTGTCGCCCGCCTTTTTGCTGTGAAACTTTTTTTCCGAAAGATTTTGTATTGCGAGTCGTTGCACGGTGTTGCGTGACATTCGGCTTCGATGGATTGGTGTGTGGCCTCGCAAAGCCGATGGTCACGTTAGTGTTCAAGGTAATGAACGTTTTCGCGGGGTTTAAAGCCGACCTCGTCCGGATGAGAACCCGAGAAGGAATGAAGATCGTCAAGGTGAGCGGGCGCGTGCGCTGGAAATATCTCAAACTGCCGTCGAAGCAAGAGATTCGCCGCATCAAGAAGTGCGACTCCGGTGACGACTCGGAAGCGGAACTGGCAGAAGTGTTGGGGGTTGCGTGTTCCCTAGTGGGCCGTGCGGTTGGACGCGTGAGGGGTGCGGCGTGAGACTTGTCGCATTCGGTGACGAATCCGGCGGCCATAAAAACACCGATCCTGGTATTTTCATTTTGGGTGCATCCGTCTTCCGCGTTTGTGATGTGGATATTGCCCGGGATGTGATGGCTGGCTTGAAACCAAAGGGGAGTCCTAAACTGCATTGGAGGGAAGATCACAACCACAAGCGCCGGGTTGAGATCTTTACCGCTGTTGCTGACCTGCGATGCCTTCACCATCACGTAGTGATCCGTTGTGCACCGACTGATAAACCTGAACGCTTGCGCGCAAAAGCGATGGAACACTTGTTGGTCGAGTTAGATAAACAGTCAGTGTCCCAGGTGACTTTTGAGTCACGTACACCGAAGCAAGACATGAGGGACCGCGATGTTCTGCGCACCTTGGACTCTTTGGGCCGCATGACTGTGCTTCACCGCATTGACCATGCCCAGGGAAGGGACGAGCCGATGGTGTGGATCCCCGACGTCATATGCGGGGTTGTTGCTGACTCTCGCATCGGGGAATCGCTCGAGTTCCGTTCCCAACTTGACCTGAAGCTGACCGAGTACGTGATCTAAAAGACGAAAACCGAGGACCCGTACGTCAAGGTGCTCTCGGTTTTCTCACGGTGACCATCGCAATGGGCGCTGCCTGAACTCTATCAGAGATCCGTATCGTGTCTACCTCTTAGAGGTCCCTGCTTCCCCCTTAGGGGGTGTCACCCGCGGCGTAATCTCTTTTTTCTTTCCGAGCATATTTCTCCACAAAATTTGCACTTTGTGAAGGGAACACGGTTTCCGCATTGCCTGACGTCATCCACGTAACCTGCGTCGTCTCGCCGCCAAGTCGTATAGTTTTTGCTCTTGCGGTTTGTGTTGGATAAGAAATTCGTGGATGGCAGTCATGAACGTTGAAGGCTTTGTGAGTGGACCTTTATGCACGATCTAGGATTAATCTGGATGGATATCTAATCCGCTTCGTTGCGTTTGGCAGCAAACGAAACCAGTGGCACCAGATGATCGCCAACTGCCGTGGGTAGGCCCCATTACTCAGTTTGGTCTCAACCCGTCAAGGATCGGGAATGGTTACACTCTGTTAGCGCCGTTGGTCGCGCGACCTTCGGCGATCTTTGGCTCTCCCAAACCGAGTTCGGCCCAAAGTACTGTCACTGGGCGAGCTGCTGTATCAGACTCTTCGAATACTTTTAGTGCTTCGTCGGTTGCGTAGGCATCTCCAAGATCCTCCAGATGCGACTGGATCGCCTGACGGAAAAAAAGCTTTTTGTCCGTCCCGTGCGATAGACCAAAGCATCCAAGCGTGTTTTCTGCTCGACTGTGAGGCGCACCGTGACCGTGATCGCCCACCCTTTGTGTAAGACATGTAAGCACGGTATCTGCTCAATGGGCTTAATCATTTTTATTCCATGAAATAAGGTCGATGTTTTAAGGTACCCTCACGACGTCGAGAATTTCACCTTCCATTCGCAGTCGAAGGGTGTATCCAGCGAGGTTGCGCGTGGTGGTAAATATTATGGCCCCGGTTGATTTTGTGTCTAATGCCCACTTGAGAACTTTGGAGTTGGTCTTGCGGCCAGTAATGGTGAACGGTGTTTCAGGCATATTCGTGTTTACCCGAACCCGGTAGACACCGTCAATTTTGCCTACCGTCATTTCGCCGTCGATGCCATCTTCAAGCGGGTCAATTGAACCGAGGTCATTGACGGCCGCCGCCGCCCCTAACGAGGAGGGCACCGACTGTGAAGACGGCTTGGGTGGTAACGCAGTCGACGTAACCGGAGGTATCGTCATGGGGGCTGACATGGCTGAAGTCGGGCTCGAACCGGCCGAGTTCATTGCCTGAACAGTGAAGGTATAGGTGGATCCGGGAGTGAGTGAGGAGATGGTGCACGAGGTTTCGGAGCTCGTGCACGACTGCCCACCTGGACTGGCCGTAGCCGTGTACCCGACTATGGCAGCACCTCCATCAGAGGCGGGAGGCGACCAGCTAACGGTGGCCGTGTTGCTTCCAGCGGATCCTCGAACCCCGGTTGGTGCACCTGGTGCGCGTACCACAGTCTTTGTCGTAACCGAAAAGGAGTTTGCGAAGCGAACTCCGCGGTCAACGACCCACACGGTAACGGTATAGGTGGTTCCCGCCGTCAGATTGTTTACCGCCGTTCCATAGCAGTATCGCTTGGGACTTACTAAAGCATTGGGACACGAGATGAGGTAACCATTAGCACCACCGTCGAAGGTTTCGGATGCGACGGTGGTTCCTCCACCCGTCACCGTGTACCCATATGAAGGTTTCGTTGCTGAAAATGTGGTGTAAGAAGACGTCGGGCCGCTGAAAAGGGCTGTGTCTGAGCCGGAATTGTCGGTTGGAGACATAGCGAACTGGAACTGGTTGTCAGTGACTGACGCTCCAAAATCCTCGGACCCGGTTGCACCGCTGATAAGCCACCCGTTTACCCCGTTAACTTCTGCTGATGCGGGTTGGGTGAATGGGCCGGTGAACGTCAGAGCGACTAGCAGAGCGAGTACCGCGGTTACCCGGGTGGTCCCGCATCGTAGCCAAGTCCGTTCTGCCTTGTTGGTGACCAAAAGTTTCATGTCATTTCCCCCCTTATTCTCAGTGCCTCACGGATCTTCAGCGTGTTCCATTCCAACGGTAGTACCAACCATGGTCATCGTGCAACCGTCGGCGTCACGTCTCTCACAGTGGCGATCCCATTCATTCCGAGCCAATCCGCCCCACCACAGCCTTGAAGCTTTCGCTCAGGAAAGTTCATGAAAGAGCTCTCAATTTTTCTACGGGCAATGCTGGGTGCAGTGAGATACATACCGCCACTTTCTTTCGCTTGTCGTCGTTGCGCTCTTTGTCTTTATTAACGCACGTGGGTCTGACATGCTCACCCGTCTGCGTAATTCCCTTTCTCGCCAACTAGGTCTTGCTGGTGTATCTGCGTGGTCAAAGATTCACGTCCTACCTCCGTGTTCCATAGTTGGGCTCACCGAAGATCGAAGACCGCTCCAACACTGGCCCCGTGGTTGGATCCTGGGTCGGCGAAAATGGAGATATCGACTGGGCGGGCCAGGATCATGACGGTGGAAAGCCCATGCGATCGCTC
>JBDNFV010000024.1:0-1961 GCA_041689635.1 Candidatus Nanopelagicales bacterium
CCACCGCCTACGCCACCGTCACCGTCACTACGCAAGTACTCCGCAGCGCTGACCGCGCAGCTGCCCCCGGTGAATTTAACGTCGTGTCCCTGGCAGCAACAAAAGGCGAATTGTCCCGGCTGACCCAGATCAATCGCGTAGCAAGCCAAAAAGCCGAGGTCCGTCTTGTTCGCAACGAGCTGGTGGCGTTCGCCCGTAAACAAATCGGCGACCCATACCGAGCTGGTCGCGCCGGCCCTGACGCATTCGATTGCTCGGGCCTGGTTCGCTACGTTTTCAAGCAAATCACCGGCAAGACACTTCCCCACTATTCCAAGTCGCAGTACAACCAGGTCCAAAAGATCAGGAAAAGCGATGCTCAACCGGGTGACCTCGTTTTCTTCTTCAAAAACGGTGCACATCACGTGGGTATTTACATTGGCAACGGAAAAATGATCGATGCGCCCAACGCTGGAGAGCGCGTGGGCATCAGCCCGATCACCGGATCGTGGTGGGGCCGCAGCTACACCGGCATGGGGCGTCTACTCAAGGCCTAAGCCTCCAAGCTGAAAACTTAGGCAATGAGCGAGCTGTAATCAGCGAGGGTCGCTGGCCGATCAAGAAGTCGACCATCTGGCCGAGGCACCGCCACGGGGGAGCCACTCTGATCGACAAAGGAAACTGTCCCTAGTCCGCGACCGGTAATGCTTAATACGACCTGGCCCAGCACCAACACCTGTTCATTGGGTGGCAGGGCCGCAAACTCTGGAGAGAGCACAATATTTATATCCCCCTGGTTAATGGTCTCCGCGGGCTCGTCTTGAAATACGGAGATCAGCGGTAGCCCGGTCAGTGGGTCAACCACGACCGTTCGCAGTTGCTGATTTTCTGGCGGACCGGCGACCAGACCTGCAACGATTGCCTCGGCGCTGTCAGCGGGGGCCACGGGGGTGAGCACCGCGACCAAGCCGACATCCCCGGCGAACCACAACTTCGTCAACGCAGACACCGCACTCGGGGAGGGCGCAGCGCTTTGCGAATCCGTCGGTGTTGGACTCGCCGTTGCCGGGAGAGCCGGCGGGGCGATTACCTCGCTGGCCAGAGGTTGCGCCAGATCGTGACTCGGCACGCCGCAGGAAACCAAGACGAGGCACACGGCCGCTGTTCCCGCCCACACCGCAATACAGCGCGAGGAAATCTGTTTGTTTATCCCCAACCTAAACATGTGTCACCCCCGACACGTCTCCTAATTCGGGCGGCACGGCCGCCGGGATCACCATGACAAATCGAGCACCGTGGGGGTCCACTTTTTCAACCCTGAGTTCAACATCGAGTAGTTGGGCCTGTTCCATTGCAATCGCTAGGCCAAGACCGGCACCCGATGTTTCCCTGGCGTCTTCCCCACGGGTGAAAGGCTCAAAGAGTTTGGATATTTCGTTGGCCGGGATTCCTGGGCCTTGGTCTTCAACGGATACCACAATGCAATGCGGATCGGTGTCGATTACCCGCTCAATTCGAATTGCGATGACACCTTGACCATGTCGATTCGCGTTGTCAATCAGGTTACCCACAATGCGTTCAAAGCGACGGGTGTCCGTTGTGATGAAGTGGTCTACCGAGCCGTCAACGTGGATTAAGTCTTCGGACAGGCCGCGTACGTGAATTGCATCAAGGCACAAGGTTGTGACACTGATTGTTTCCTTGAGCAACGGGTCATCATTACCGATTCGACTGATTTCTAGCAGGTCAAGCAGCATCTGGGACAAACGAGCAGTCTGAGTTTGTAGAGTTTCAATCAATCGTTGTTCGCGTTGGGGCAAGTCCCCCAGGTTGCGTTCGAGAAGTTCAACCGTGCCGACAACTACCGTGAGCGGTGAACGCAATTCGTGCGACACGTTGCCGCTAAATCGTTGTTCGCGTTTGATCCGAGACTGAACCGACTCGGCCATGCCATTAAATGAAGCAGCAATCGGATCAATGTC
>JBDNFV010000025.1:0-5957 GCA_041689635.1 Candidatus Nanopelagicales bacterium
AGTTTCAGAAAAGCATCACTACCCAGCGACCCAGAGGGATCGGTGGTTTTCGCAGGCTTGGGTCCCATTAACTCGGAGATGGGGGAAGAGGTCGAGTTGACCGGGGTAGTGGTCATCGGTTGTCCTTTCTTTTCTGGCGAGGTGCATTTTCCGGGCGGAACACGAGTGGGGTGGAGATAGGTTGGCTGGAGTCAGGTTGGCTCGAGCTAAACGCGAACATCTACGCGACCTCCCCGGCTTGGATCGATACTTGTGAGTGTTTCCATGTCGGCTCCACTGACTTCACCATTTCGTTGGCTCACAGGACGATCGGGGTTTTCCGAATCCACCATTCGCCCGCTGGACGATTCCTGTTCATTGCCCAGGAAGGCGGATCCTTGGTCGACCTGACTATCGACAAGGTCAAGTCCGGATCGAAGTAGGTCTTGGCGTAGATCTGGCATGGCTTCGCGTAGGGCTTGAACCGCCATGTCGCTGGCCCCAAAGGCGTGGATAGAAACGGTGCCACCATTAACCTGGATGCGGACCGACACTTGACCCAATTCCTCTGGATAAAGACGCAGAGTGGTCTCGTAGGTGCCATCGGCCAGACCCTTGAAGGTGGTTAAGTGCGCAGACATCTGGGTGGACACCGGCGCGGGTGCTTTTGGTTCGGCTGTTGGTAAAGCCGAACCGGCACCCAGAGTGACCGAAGTCGCTGCGGAAGCTGAGGCCGAGTTGGCCACAATTGGCGAAATAGGTGCATCAAGACTCGCCCTGGTTTCCGGGCCTTGACCGCGATCGACCGTGATGCCCTCAGATTGAACCGACGGATCCGTTCCCATGGGTTGCTCATGTGAGCTGCCGGCAGATGAACCTGAATTAGTGGGCGTTGTCGAACCAGATTCGGATTCGGTATCAGTTGATGCAGAGTTGGTCAGCGACGAGAGTGCCGGATTGGAACCACTTGGAACTTCGGCACCTTCACCGTCGGCTACGTCAGGTGCTTTAGTTGTCACTTCCGGTTGAGAATCCTGGAGTGGGGAACCTGCTGGTTGTGATGCAATGTCTGGAGATTGAGCTACCGCACCGTCATCGGTTGGCGAATTAATATTCATGGTGTTGGGCACGGGCATGGTGCCCATGTTGTTATTCACTCCGGATTCAGCATCGGCTGAATCAGCCGCAAGTGAATTCGCCGAGCTTATGCCGCGTGCATTGTTAACTGCTTCGCCGGTACCAGTCACTGAGATCCTGTTTTCTATGCTCCCAGTATCAAGATTGCCGGTTTCGACATTGCCCGTTTGCGCCATATTTTCAGTGGCCAATTCAGCGCTTTGGGCATTGTTTGTGGCAGAGAGAGAAGTGCTCAGAGACGCTTGGCCGGAGCTCAATTGGCCGGAACTCATTGCCACCGCGGCGACGTTTGCGGGAACTTCAATTGCTGCCGTTGGGTTGTCACCGGGATTACTAGATGTTGGTGTTATTCCAGAAATGGTAGATGCAGCGAGTGCGGCAGCGGCCAATCCTTCCTGGGATCGCGCTGAAGCCTCAACCGGCAAGTCGACGTCCGTCGGGTCGATCACTCCAAGATCGCCCACATCGGAATTAATGGGGTTCGTTATCACTGGTTCGGCAACAACCGGAACAGTGACGGCGAGTCCGATTGCGTTGGCGCCGAGATCTTCGTTGATCTCTGAGTCGTTGGTCTCTGATTCTGCCAACTCGCCAACCTGGTTGTCGGTCACTGGCTGATCGATCTCAGACTTCGATGTCTGGATTCGTGGATCGCTGTCAGCAGATGTTGGTTCGGCGTTGACTGCATTGTTTTCAACTGCGCGATCAACTTGACGATCAACCGATCGATTCGAGTGTGCAGGCTGTTGCCCGTCGTGGCGCTCGCGCACCTGTTGAGTGGTCTTGTTCAATTCTGTTGCAAACTGGCCTGATGAGTCAGTTGATCGGGCAGGGCCGGTGAACGCCGCTGCCTCTGCGGCAGTACTCGCCGAAATTGTGGCCACCGATGTCATGAGTCTTTCCCCTTTTTGGTAGGTCCCTGTTTGCGATAAAAAATTATGTTTCTTGCCCGTTCGTCTGAGTCCAGTCGTTCTGCGCGGTCGCTGGCGAGGTCGGCAGCATCTTGCTCGCGATCCACCATTCGCTGACTGATCTCCCGATCTTGGTCGGTGGCTAGCCATGCTCGACGCGCGTTCTCAGCGCGCATTTGCGCCAGCATTAATGAGTCATTTATTTGCCTGATGTAGGCCACCGAACTGGATCGCTGTGCCGCAATGACTTTCATGTATTCGACCCGACGGCGGCCCTCGAGCATGAGTTCAGCCAGGTTGGAAGACGCTTCCTCAAGTTGAAAAGATAACCCGGCAACAGCCACTCTTTCGACCCCTAACTCCGCAAGGGCTTGGCTTTGCTTGGCTTTGCGAACCTTGAGCAAGACATCGAGATTGCGGTTTTTCATTTGGCACCTACCAATCCGAGGAGTTGCTGATGCGATAGGTCAAGGCTGGGGACTTCATGTGTGGGCTGCCGAAGAAAAGCATTGATGCGTGGCATGAGTGCGATGGCTCGGTCCACGTCGGGGTTGGACCCGTTCACGTAGGCGCCGACCTCCACCAAGACCCGAGCTTCCCGAAACGCCGCCAGAAGTTTTTTCAGTTCGGCCCCGCTCGCCTGTATGTCGCCGGTGGTTACGTGTGGTGCGACTCGGGAAACGGACCCGAGTACATCAATTGCCGGATAGTGATTTGCCGTGGCTAATTCCCTGTCTAAAACAATGTGTCCGTCAAGGATTGATCGAGCGCTGTCAGCAACTGGATCTTGGAGGTCATCGCCCTCAATGAGAACGGTGTAAATCCCAGTGATTGTGCCCACACTTGACGCCCCGGCCCGCTCGAGCAATCGAGGCAACATGGCGAAGGCGGACGGTGGATATGCGCGGGCCGCGGGTGGCTCGCCGGCAGAAAGTCCCACCTCGCGCTGTGCGGTCATGGTGCGGGTGATGCTGTCAATGAACAATAAAACGTTTTTCCCTTGGTCGCGAAAATGCTCCGCCACGCGAGTAGCCGTCGAAGCCGCCTGAAGTCGCACCATGGGTGGCATGTCCGAGGTGGCCACAACAACCACTGATTTAGCCAGACCTTCGGGGCCTAGGTCGTTCTCAATAAACTCCAGTACCTCGCGCCCGCGCTCGCCGACCAGGCCCACGACAACAACGTCGGCTGATGTATTTCGCGCCATCATGGACATGAGGGTTGATTTGCCTACACCCGATCCGGCAAAGATCCCGATTCGTTGGCCGCGGCCAATAGGGATCAGGGTGTCAATTGCTCGAACTCCCACGTGCAGTTGTTGAGTAATGCGCTGACGAGAAAGTGGGGACGGAGCTTGGTTGGTCGTGGTCAATAACGGCATTGTTGGCAGGGGCCCTTTGTCGTCAATGGGACTGCCGAGGGCATCAATCACGCGCCCTAGTAGTTGATCGCCAATAGGTACTCGCACCGGTGCATGTGTGGCCCGCGCGGTAACCCCGGGTGCAACTCCGGACATTTCACCAAGGGGCATGCAGGCTAAGCGATCACCAGAAATTCCGACTACCTGAGCGAGCAGGCTTTGCCCTTGAATGTCCAAATCGAGTATGTCACCGATTGCGGACCGGACTCCTTCGAGCCAAATTGTTAAGCCGTTGACGCCAACGACTTCACCGGTTACGGAAAGTCGAATCGAGTCCCGGCCACGTTCGAGGGTCTGCTGGAGGTTCACGTGGAAAGCGCCTCCTTAAGTTGATCAATCCGTTGGGAGATTTGCGAATCAACCCGAGTGCAGCCACTGGTCACCACAGCACCGTGAATTTCGACCGAGTCATCGGCCAACAGGCGAACAGGGCGTTGTAGTTTTTCAGCCAAATCAATGTCCAAGCTGTGAATTAGTTCCAGATCGTCTGGGTGCAAGGACACGCGTACTTCGGAGTGACCCGGTATTTCGGCAACGGCGATACTGATTGAGTTGATGACGTGCGCTTTGTCCGCGGAAAGTTCTGCTCCAAGAAGTTCTTCGACAAGTTCAACGACTACATTGCCCAGATCCTTGCCAACCTCGGTGTATACCGGGAGAGTGGCCGACTCGAGTGATGACAGTCCACTTGCCAATGTGCGTAGGGCTATTTCCCAATTGTTTTTCAGCTCAGCGTGTTCCAACATAATGGCCGTATGTTCAACGAGGAGTTCTGCGCGGACTTCAACGATCATCTGCTCGCGACCCTCGTCGTAACCAGCGGTGAAGCCGGTTTCCTGCCCAATTTTGCTACCAGCAGCAAGCCCGGCGTCAAATCCAGTATCAAATCCGCGGGCGGTGGCACTGGACTCAGATTCGGTGGTGAATTCTGACGTTAGCTGCTCGGTGGACAGGTGCCCGACCTGGGAGTCAAATTCGGGGGCAAGTTCAACCGGTACCAGGCGTAATTCCCTGTCAAACCGAGTTGCCGTGAGGGTACGTGCTTCCGCCGGAGCCACGCGGGTGGCGCTAAACAACGAAGTCATCGTCACCACCTCCGACGCTGATCTCAATATCGCCCTTCTCGTCGAGTCGGCGAATAACGGCCACAATTTTTCCTTGAGCCTCCTCCACACTGCTGCGGCGAACCCGACCCATGATTTCCAGTTCCTCTTCCAGCATGTCTGCTGCACGAGTGGAAAGATTTCGAAGGACCTTCTCGTGGACCTCGGTGCTCACGCCCTTCAAGGACATGGCGAGATCTTGGGGGCTGACCTCACGGACAATTAACTGCAGAGTCCGGTCATCAACTTTCGCAATATCTTCAAATAGGAACAGGTGCGAGCGAATAAACTCCGCCAACTTCGGGTCGCGCTCTTCAATGCTCTCGAGGAGAACTTTCTCAGTCTGTCGGTCGGTGCGTTGAATGATGCTGATCAAGGGATCAATGCCGCCGATATAGGACGATTCCGTTGTGACCAGCACATTGGACATTTTGCGTTGCAGGACGGATTCGACCAAGCGAACAGAGTCCGGATTGACCCGACCCATAACGCCAATCCGCCCGGCGACTGATCCTTGGGTTTCATCTTGCAGGGAACAAAGAACCGACGACGCAAGATCTGAGGGCAAGTAGGCAAGAACGACAGCGATTATCTGCGGATGCTCATCTTTGATGAACGACAAAATCTGCGAGGAGTCCATTTTTCGCATGTAGTGAAATGGTTGCTCCGCAATCGAACTCACCAATTGCTCGAACATTTCATCGGCCTCGCTCGGTTCAAAGACCATGTCAAGTAAATCTCGGGCAACATCGAGGCCGCCACTGCCTGCCATGCGGGTGCTCGCGGCGTAGGTAATGAACTCGCGGATAATTTCTAATGCAAGTGTTGGATCTACTTCTTGGAGTCGGGCAACTTCACTCGCGATGGCTTGAATATCTTCATTGGGCAATTGCGCAAATACCGGTCGCGCCGCGGCGGTACCCAGCTGAGCCACAATCACGGCAGCTTTATAAGAAGGCGTGATCTCCTCGGGGCGAATGGGAGCCATGGACCCGACCTACTTCGAAATCCAGGTACGTAGCACTCGAGCGACCTGCTCGGGTTCTTCGGTGGCAAAGTCCCGCAGTGAGTCATAGGTCGCCGAGCCAGGGCTCTTGATGTAGGTCGGAACGATTTCTTCCTCCAATGTGGCCACTCCTCCCGCACCGACTAGAACGGGGACGGCAGGCGCGTAGATCGGATTACCGTCTTCATCGAGGCGCTCCAGGGTTACCTGACCACCAAATCCTTGGGCTTCTAGCATCTCCATGTCGATCATTGTGCGGCGCTGGCGACGTAGCGAAAGCACACCCAAAATTATGACCGCCAGGACCAGTACGGCAATACCTATTTGGCGTCCAGTGTCAAACAGCGCGGCAGATTCTTCAGCGGCCAGAGCTTCGGCCGCCGCCGCCTCGGCAGCTTCAG
>JBDNFV010000026.1:0-1510 GCA_041689635.1 Candidatus Nanopelagicales bacterium
GACACGGTGTGCCCGAATCATTGCCGAACCCCAATGGGTGGACCTGATGCTCCCCGTTCGGCGGAGCAGGGGGCCGAAACCGTCACCTGGCTGGTTCAAAGCGACCTCACGGATCGTCAGAAGGTGATCGGTGAGGTTGACTTCCCGCTCACCGGTTTGCTTTGGGAAGATCGGCAGATCGTTCCTTGGTAGCCGGTGGGTGCGATCACCAGGGTTTGTGCTTATCCTTATCAAGTCGTAAACGCTCAAACTCGAGCGTCATTTATGTGCATGACGAGGGGAATCAGGGTGCGTGGCTCGTGGCGAGCATTGGTTAGCGGCGGGGTCGTGACGTCAATGGCAGCTCTGTTGTTGCCAGCACCAGTCGTTGCCGTTGAGAGCGAACTCTTTTCACCCGCAATTATTTCGGTGACGCCGGGTGCCAGTGCGACGATTCTTGATGTCGTGTACTCCGCCCCGGTTCCTGACCCGGTACAAAATGTCGATACTCCCATTTCGTTTCACATCTCCGTTGACACGGTGAATTGGTTCCCCTGCCCCGATCGAGCCATTGCGGAGAACTTAGCCGTTGGGAGTTCGGTTCACAGTACCTGTCCACTTTCGGGCTTGACCCCGCTGCGCAGTTACGGCGTCTATATGCGATCTGCTCAAGGGTTAGTCACGAGTGCAGTAGTGGGACCCATTGTTGCAACAACTCAACCCCCGCTGGGCACCGATCTCGCCAAGCCTTTGAAGCTTCCTAAGGATCGCACGTGGGTGGGCGCGAAATTCATCGCGGCGAGCAACTCACTCGGTGTTGACGGATCCAAAGTGAGAGTAGGAGTGGGGGTACTTCCTAAGATTATTTTCACGAAGGGCATCTCCAATAAAAAAACAGTGGAGGAGAACTTAATTGTTTCAGCTCAGTTGCCGGGTGGAATGTTGGTTCCGGTTGCGGGCGCTTGGGGTTGGTTGAGCGACACATCGGCCGTTTTTAGACCAAAAAACTACTGGCCTGGCAAGTCAACAATTCGTGTTGCCTCATTGCTCGGGAGAACGATTCTGGGAACGAGTGGGTCAAAGACCCTGATTGGTTTCGCAAAACTCAACACAACCTACTCATTTCAAACCGCCCGCGCGTTTATCGCCAACGTTGATGGCAAAACCATGAAGATGAAAGTCTTTGTTGACGGCGCGAAAGTTCAGACCTTCAAAGTTTCACTCGGCAAAGACGAGTGGGAAACCCGCAACGGAACAAGGGTGATCAGCACCTCGAAAGAAGCGGACAAAATTTATCGAAGTGAATCACTGGGTCTTACCGCACCCGAAGACCAATACGAGCTCGAGGCCAAATGGAATACCCGAATCACGCCTACCGGTGAATTCATTCACGCTGCCCCTTGGGCGTATGGCCGCTTGGGCGTTTTTAACGGTTCACATGGTTGTACGAACATGTTTGAAAAAGATGCGAAGTGGATTTACGATGAAACTATTCCCGGTGATGTAATTTTTTACACGAACACGGGTGGCA
>JBDNFV010000027.1:0-2735 GCA_041689635.1 Candidatus Nanopelagicales bacterium
GACCGTGAGCGGGGACCGATTCTGGTTGCATCTGACCCGGTTGCCCGATCGAGTGAAACCGGCAACACGCTGACGTATTTACGGAATTACAGCAACGGTCCACTCTTTGCTCCGATTACTGGTTTTTATTCACTCGTCTACGGGGCAACCGGACTCGAGCGGACCGAGAATCGAATCTTGAATGGTAAGGCCGATATTTTCGCGGTGGATCGGATCCAACAGTTGGTGTCTGGCCGACAACCCGTTGGTGGCGCGGTCACGACAACCATTAATGCGGCCGCTCAAAAGGCCGCGTATCAAGGCCTAAAAGGAAAACGTGGCGCGGTCGTTGCCATTGAACCGGCAACCGGGCGGATCCTGGCGTCGGTACAGATGCCTTCATTTGATCCCAACCGACTTTCAAGTCATGACCCGGCGGATATCCGTGCATATTATGGCGAACTTGAGTCCAACCCGGATAAACCATTGTTGAACCGTCCGATTGTTTCCCTTAATCCCCCAGGTTCAACCTTTAAAGTTGTGGTTGCCGCAGCGGCCTTGGCGTCGGGTCGCTTTACCGCCGACTCAATTTTACCCGGTCCCAAAACGTATCAACTGCCCAACTCGACCAAGGAGTTGCGGAACTGGTCGGGTAAGGAATGTGGACCTAATGGGAAGTTGACGTTGCGGGAGGCCCTCGCGATCTCATGCAATACCGCATTTGCTTGGTTGGGTAATGAACTCGGAGCAGCGGCAATTCGTAATCAGGCAGAGGCATTCGGGTTCAATAACGGATTTGAGATTCCATTGCGGGCAGCTACCTCCCTGTTCCCACAGGATCCGGACGCACCACAAACCGCACTTTCAGCGATTGGTCAGTTTGACGTTCGGGCAACGGCCTTGCAGATGGCCATGGTCGCGGCATCCATTGGCAACAGTGGCCGCACCATGAATCCTTATTTAGTGCAAGAAATTCGTGGGCCGGATCTTTCGATTTTGCAAACAACGGATCCACGTCAATTTGCCGATGCTCTCAAGCCAAGTGACTCGCTCTCGTTAACCGACATGATGGTGAACGTGGTGGAAAACGGTACGGGTAGCAACGCCAAGATTTCTGGAGTGCGGGTGGCCGGTAAAACAGGAACGGCTCAGACCGGTAATGACGCTCCCTCGGTCGCCTGGTTTATTTCATTTGCTCCAGCAGCCTCCCCAAAGGTTGCTGTAGCTGTAGTGATTGAGGAAAGTGGTCTGGCCGAGATTAGTGGTAACGGCCTGGCTGCGCCGATTGCAAAAGCGGTGATGGAGGCAGTACTGCGCCGATAACCCGAGTGATTGAGCCTTAAATAAATAAAGGCCCAGCCTGCTCGCTGGCAGGCCGGGCCTTTATTTCTTCTAGGAAACTTAGAGCAGGTTTGGCTCTGTTACCGCAACCGAAGATGGAGCAAATCCCCACTCAACTGCGATCGATTCCAACATTCCATTTTCACGCAGTGTTGCCAAGTTGGCATTGATTGCCGCCACCAAGTCAGGGTTGTCCAAGTTCACTGGGAAGTTGGTTTGGCCAGGCTTGGTCGTGGAAACAACACGATCGTCGGGGGCCGGTACCAACGACTGAGCCCCTTCGACCGGGGTGAGGGCCAAAGCGGACTGAGCTGAGGGATAAGTATCCACGATGACGTCAATGCGGCCGCTTGCGAGATCGGCATACATGGCTTGGGTGGATTCGTACAGACTCAAGTTATCACCGACAACTTTTTCCAAGTCGTCATTCCACAAGAAGCCCAGCGTGGATCCAACCTTTTTGCCCACGAGACCTTCAATAGTGTCGACACCTTCAACGGAAATCAACGTTAATTGGTCAATGATTACCGGGTCACTGAGCAATACGATTTTGGCTCGGTCAGCGGTGCGATACCAACTACCCATGGTCGTGTCAGCGCGACCCGACTCGATTGCGGGGATCATGGCGGCACCTGAGCCGGGCTGAACCTTGACTTCAAGACATTCAAGGGCGGCTATCTCGTTCAAGATTTGCCCTTCTGCTCCCGTGATTGTTTCACCATCAATTGAAGCAAATGGTGGGTACTCGTAAGCAGCGACTGTCAGAAAGCCTGCGTCAACGGTGACTAGGCCGGCGTGTGCCGGAACACACGCAGCGGGGTCTTCGGCGGCCATGGTCTCTTCAGCGGCCATGGTCTCTTCAGCGGCAGCTGTTGTCTCTGCTGCAGTATCTGTTGCAGAATCGCTACTTGAGCAACCTGCTAGTGCCAAGCCACCGAATGCGACTAGCGTGGCTATCTTCACTAATTTTTGGTGCATGTTGTTCCTTTCCTTACTGTGGTTATCACTTCGGGGTTCCGGAGTGACATCGGCTTTCGCTCTCACAAATGTTTGCTGAGGCGTTTCTCCATGGTCGTGACCAGAGCCGAAGCTGGGATAGTGACGCCGGCGTAGACAGCTGCCGCCGCCAGGAATACGGGTAAGTAATTGAATGTCGTGGTCCCCAAGAAATAGGCGGCCTGCATAACTTCGCTGTAGGTGATTACGTATGCGAGTGAGGTCAACTGGAACATAATGATGGAGAGCCCCATGAGCGGAGGTATAGCAATCCTTGAAGCTTGGGGCAAAATGATGTACCGGAAACGATCCCGTTCATTAAGTCCGAGTGAATTCCCCGCTTCGGTCTGTCCACGCGGCACACTGCGAATACTTGACCGAATTATTTCGGTGGCATATGCGGCGGCCGACCACGTGAA
>JBDNFV010000028.1:0-5057 GCA_041689635.1 Candidatus Nanopelagicales bacterium
TCCAGCACCACCATGAAAATGGGCGGCAACCTCTCGGCTAATGCCGTAGCTGGTACTACGGTGACAAGTTCCATCACCACCTACGACGTTCTCGGAGCTGAGAGTGCGACCACAGCCACCTTCACCAAGTTGGCTGGGGCCAATGAATGGGAAGTTACTTTGACAGGACCTGATGGGCTTCCCGGAGTTGCAGTCCCGGTCACCTTTGGTGCAACTGGCGTCCTGACCCTTCCGGTAGCAGCGGCCGGCACGAACACCATTGCGGTACTCAACCGGCCTGCCGTTTTGGCCGCAGTTGGTCCCCCCGTGGTCACAGCGGTTCCGGCGGGCAACTTCGAAGTGGATGTCACCGGCCTCACCCAGTACTCGGCACCGAGTTCGTT
Organism: Candidatus Nanopelagicales bacterium; assembly: GCA_041689635.1. Lineage (GTDB taxonomy): Bacteria > Actinomycetota > Actinomycetes > S36-B12 > S36-B12 > UBA4592. The sequence goes on from JBDNFV010000028.1 coordinate 384, forward strand.
TGGTATCACCGAGCAAAATGGTGCCGGCGTTGGTGCGCTCACCACCTTCACCACTACCAGCGATGGCCAACTCATCGGTATTTTCAGCAACGGTCAGAAGCAGGCGTTGGCGCAACTAGCGATTGCCACTTTCAATAACCCAGATGGTCTGGAGAAGGTCGGGGACACCAGTTACCGGACCACCGTTAACTCGGGTGTGGCCCTGATTGGCGCCGCAACCGTTGGTGGGCGTGGGTCAATCCAGGGTGGAACCCTGGAAATGTCAAACGTCGACCTGGCTTCGGAGTTCACCAACTTGATCGTGGCCCAGCGCGGCTTCGCGGCCAACTCCAGGACCATGACGGCTGCTGACGAAATGCTGCAGGAGCTCATGAGCATTAAGCGTTAACGCACCCTTGCTTCTCGAGCGCGCAGACCCTTAAGCGCCATAACGGCAAGGGTTGACTTGCGATTCTGGGTGGGCGGGTTCCATGGGTGCCCGCCCACCCAGAATTCTTGTCCGCCGGCAGCCGCACCGCTGCCGTGGCAGGGTTTTGGGGCTTTTGTGTTGCTTCTCGACCGTCACACCTTAAGATCTGGCTATTGCTGCCGATTAAACTATTACGAGCCACAAGACTCATGGAAGGAGCAGGCACCGTGATTATGTTAACTAGGCTCAATGGCGAGCAGTTCGCGTTGAATTGTGATTTGGTCGAGCGGATCGAGGAATCACCAGACACCGTGTTGACGCTTGTGGACGGTAAACACATTATGGTGGTTGAACGCCTCTCCGACATTATCGACTCAATTCGATTAGATCGCGCTACCGTTCTTGCCATAGCTCAAGACGTGGCTAATGCCGTCGATAGTCCAGCCGGTCCATCCGGCCCGAATGTTATTTCAATGAATCCCCGACGATAACCGTGGATCCAATAACGCTTATTGGCATAGTTCTCGCCTTCATCATTGTCATGGTCGTCCTTATTCTTGAGGGCGGATCCCCCACGTCCATTTTGCTCCTGGCCCCCTTAATTCTTGTTTTTGGTGGCACCTTCGCTGTGGGCGCCGCTGGAATGTCGGGCAAGTTATTCTTTGCATCGTTGAAAGGCGCCGGCAAAGCGCTCATTTCGGCGACACCTAAGTATGAAAGTCTGTTGGAAACCCTCGTGGCATGCGCGAATATCGCGAGGCGCGATGGATTACTCTCATTGGAGGCTACGGTAAGTGAGATTGAGGATCCGCTGCTGCGTCGTGGGCTGGAACTAGCAATCGACGGCACCGATCCGGGGGATCTTGCCCGAATCCTTGAGGCAGAATTGTACAGTGAAACTATTTACGGCGGACGCCAAGCAAAACTCTTCACTGATATGGGTGGTTACGCCCCCACCATTGGCATTATCGGCACGATTCTCGGTCTGGTCACCGTCCTTGGCAACCTTGCCAACCCGGACGAACTCGGTGGGTTAATTGCTGCGGCGTTCGTCGCAGCAATGTGGGGCGTGCTTTCCGCGAACATCTTCTGGCTTCCGATCGCAAGCAAGATGAAACTGCTCAATGATCTCAGAACAACGCAGGGCGAGGTCATCATTGAGGGAATTTTGGCCATTCAGGCCGGTGCGAATCCACGTATGGTTGAGCGCAGGCTCCGAGCACTGCTCCCGGCCGACATACTGCAGGATCTTGAAAAAGCAGGCTGACCTTGACTAACCGTCGGCATATTGAGGTGGAACACGAGAACCACGAAAGGTGGCTTATCTCCTATGCCGACATGGTAACCCTGCTGTTCGCCCTGTTCGTGCTTCTGTTCGCCATCAGTCAGGTCAACCAAAAAAAGTACGAAGAACTCTCCACTTCCTTAGCCGTTGCCTTTGGCACGGTCGTAAACGTCTCCGATGGCAATGACAGCATCTTGCCCGAGGCCGGAGATAACGTGACCTTGAATTCGACACCCCCGGTCGATGTCCCAGCCGTGGTGATCCCAGACATCATGCCCAAACTTCAGGAGCAGGTTACGACCGCCATGTCAACGCCGGACACCGTCGATGGTGTGAAGGCCAGCCTTGCGGTGCAGTCTGCCGTGGCGGCCGAAGCCGCCGACCAGGCTACCCTGAACAAGGCTGAACTAGCCCTCGCCAGCGCTGTGAGCTCTGCGGGGCTTTCCGGCAAGGTGGTACTGAGCCGAGAAGAGCGCGGGTTGGTTGTGACCCTTCTAGTTGACGACATAATTTTCCCGCCCCACAGCGCCACCCTCCAGTCCGGCGGTTCGGATGCCATAAGGGCGCTTATCCCGGCGATCAAAGACTCCGGATCCCAACTGGTTGTTGAAGGTCACACCAACACGGCTCCCGTGCAGCCGATCAACTTCCCCAGCGACTGGGAACTTTCCAGCGCGCGTGCTGGAGCGGTAGCCCGGTTCCTGAACTCTGAAGGGGGAGTTGCCCGGTCCAGAATGCATGTCGCAGGCTATGCGGACACTTCGCCGCTGGTCCCCGAGTCTGAACCGGATCACCTTCGACTTAATCGGCGAGTTGCGATCGTGCTGGCCAGCCGTCTCACCGAGGAACAACGGTCCCTCCTCGCCGGGGCAAGGGTCGCGAGCGAGATATCTAATGAAAACACCGGCCAGTGAAGCAAATAACACCCACTTCGCTCAAGATTCGGTTCGGAGAGCCGATCAACCGCATGGAGGAAAATAATGGCTAATAAGAAGTCCGGCTCAGAAGATGGCGAAAAGAAGGGTAATTCGCGATTGCGGATAGTCGTCATTGCGCTGGCCATTTTGGTGGTCGCGGGCGGCGTGTACATTTTTCTTGGACGGGGAGCCGAAACGGCGCCAGCGGCAACCGGAGTCGCGGTGGTTGCGCCGGTATTAAACGGCGCAGTCATCAAACTGGAACCGATTTTCATTAACCTTAAGGACAACCGCTTCCTCAAGCTCGGACTGGCACTGCAAACCACTCTCCAGGGCAAGGACGCCGAGCTCGATGGCTCGATGGCCCTTGATGCCGCTATTGAGGTCTTTAGCGACCAAGATATTCAGCAACTGGTTGGCGGACCCGGTCGCAGCGAGCTCAAAGAGCAGTTAATCGAACTGGTGTCCGAAGGTTACGGTTCCCAAGTGAGCGATATCTACTTCACGGAGTTCGTAATGCAGTAATACTGACCCGGTCGCCACGGATGAAATGCGACCCATGATCTCGGGCTACTGGCTTTCAGGGCTCGAGGGTGGAAAGGCTGGAAGGAACCGGCCCGTTCTTCCCGAATTTGATGCACCTTTTTGTGGCGAATCACTCAGTTTCTCTGCGCAGCAGACGATAAGTCCTTCGTGGTCGCAAATACATCTGCCCAAAAACGCGCTGGCGGCGGCTCAGCTACCGAGACCTACGACTTTCGAAATCCTTCCAAATTCACCCGGGATCACCAACGGTTACTGGAACAGGGCTTAGAAGCCTACGCCGACCAGACCGCCTCGGTGATCACCTCAAAATTACGTGCTTCCTGCTCGCACGACCTGGAATCCTTGCAGCAAGTAACCTACGGGAGCTTCATTAGCTCACTACCCGAAGAAACGGTGCTGCTGGTCACATCCTTAAATCCCCTAAATTCAGTGGGATTGATTCACCTGCCCCTGGATTTTGCGATGCTCGCGGTTGACCTTCCCCTTGGCGGTCCCGGGGACGACGATCAACCCGTGCGAGGTTTGACGGAAATCGAGAACATGCTTGTGGGCGATCTGGGCAGCAGCCTTGTCGGTGCCCTGCGATTTAGTTTTGACGGGATCATCACATGGTTTCCCGTTCTCACGGGCCAGTTTTCCGCTCCTGAACTTGCACATGCCGCCTCCCACGGTGACCAAATGCTGGTCGCGACCTTCCGAATGGAAATCAAAGAGCAAGAATTCAAAACGATGCTCGCATTGCCACTCGCCCCAGTCCTGCCGTCGCTGGACGCCACCCTCGCGGATCGACAGGCCGAGAAGGGTGGAGCGAAAAACCGCGACTTCACCGCAGATCTCGAATCGCGCATTCGCCTGGCCCCGGTGACCGTGTCCGTACGTCTTCGGCCCATTAAGGGTCGTTTGGCTGACTTTGCCAACATCTCGGTGGGAGATGTTTTCCGTCTTGGCCATTCACCTGACTCACCGTGGGAAGTCACCAGTCACGGTGTGGTGTTCGCGCACGCGCTCCTTGGTGGCGAAGGCACTCAAGCAGCTTTTCGAGTTATTTAACCAAATAGGGAGACGATATGACTGTTGGTAGCAACGAGAGCCAAATGGCCCTCATCATGGAACAGATGCGCATGTCCATGTCTGGATTGTGCGATGCCCTGTCCGTGACATCAGTCGTTGCATCGGGTGAGCCATCGCTCACCCCATTGGACATTGAGATCACCTCGACCACTTCGCTCGCCGTTGTCTCGGTGGAAGGATCAATCAACGGAAATCTGATGGTCGCGCTGTTCGAGGGTGCGAGCCCAGACATCACCACTTCTGAGGGCCTGGTCGAAGAACTTGAGGCAGCCATAGATTCCATGTCCCAAGTGATGGATTCAGAAATTGGAACTCCAGCGCCGGCTTCAGGTGCACCCACAATTGCTCCGGATGTGAGTGTGCCGCTACTGGCAGATGGTGCGGTTGTGGGGGCGGTACTGCTGTTCCTCGCCCCACCTGCTGAGGCTGCACCTGCTGAGGCTGCA
>JBDNFV010000029.1:0-1686 GCA_041689635.1 Candidatus Nanopelagicales bacterium
ACCTTTTTGGCGTTCACCTCCATGCATGCGTAGTCCTTGCTAGTGCCTATGGAACACACCGAGGTACTCGGTATTACCGGTTCTGCCGCTTGGGCCATTGACGGCATTACGAAAGGGAGTACGAGTGCCACCGAAGCAATTCCTATGATGTGTTTCTTTAATGTATTCATCTGATAAATATACTCATGGTTTAGATTTTCCAAGGCACAAAACCACACCGTCCAGTATGTCTTTTTCACTGACCAACACCTGGTTGAACCCAAGGAGCCGCATTGATTCCCGCAGGACCAGTGCCCCTCCACCGATGACGTCGACACGGCCGGGGTGCATAAAGCCGAGTTCGGCGCGTTGCTCTCGCGTCATGTTGACTAACAAAGCCGTGAATTCTTCAACTTGGTTGAGGCTTAACACCGATCCATGAATGAGCTCGGCGTTGTATTCACCCAGTCCCAAGGCCATTGCCGCAATGGTCGTCACCGATCCAGCAAGCCCAATAAAGGTCGTTCCAGGATCAATTGGAATTGTTCTCTGAATAAGTTCGATTTCTTTATCGATGTCACTGACGGTGTCGTAAATTTCGCGTTGGGTGGGCGGATCTGAGTGCAGGTAACGCTCGGTCATGCGAACACATCCGATGTTCAAGCTGCGGGAGACCAGCGAACCATCAGTTAAGGCGGTTACAAACTCGGTCGATCCACCGCCGATGTCGGCGACCAGCACCGGCCCTTTCACGTCAAGCCCGGAGAGCGCGCCGCGATAGGAGAGCTCGGCCTCTTCGGTGCCACTGATTACTTCGGGTTCAACGCCAAGAACTTCTTTAACGCCAGCAATAAATACATCTCGATTAGTGACATCCCGTGATGCTGAGGTTGCAATGAATCGAAGTTTCTTCACTTGATGCTGTTGCAATATTTGCGAGTACTCGCGGCAGGCGACGAAGGTGCGCTCCAGTGCCGCGGCACCGAACTCACCCGTTGTGTCAACACCCTCACCCAACCTGACCGTCCGCATTTCTCGAACGAGGTCCGTGACGTGATCACCGTCAACGTGCGCGATCAACAACCGGATGGCGTTGGTACCGCAATCGATTGCAGCAAATATTGGCGTTAACTCAGACACGAGGTTGGCTTCCACCACGGCGACAGCATGGCAAGGGCGCGGTCACCCAGTGGGTTGACCCCCGGACCGCAGGCAAGTGAATGGGCGATCAATACGTGTAGGCACTTGACCCGATTGGGCATTCCACCCGCACTGATGTCCTTGAGTTCAGGAACAATGCCAAGTGTTTCTCGATCTGCGAGGTAGCGCTCGTGAGCGAACCGATATTGCGCAGCAAGTTCCAAGTCTTGGCCCAATTCTGCTTCCATCTCGCGCATTAATCCGGTGCTCTCCAGGGTGCCAATCGCGCCCGCAAGTCTGGGACAGGTGAGGTAGTAGGTGGTCGGAAAAGGAGTGCCGTCGGGTAGGCGCGGCTCCGTTTGAACAACGAGTGGCCCAGTGCATTCGCAGCGGGCGGCTACTCGAAAACACCCGCGAGCGAACCGACCCAGTTGTTGACCAACGAATTCGAGATCCTCGGGTGTTATCTCAGCCACTGCCGGGCTCAACTGCGTTATCGGCTTCGGCCAACGCTCCCCAGAGCTTGCCGTACCAATTGGGCTCTCCCTCGGCTGCTTGCTCAGAAAT
>JBDNFV010000030.1:0-3117 GCA_041689635.1 Candidatus Nanopelagicales bacterium
GATGGGAATACCTCAGAACCGAAAATAGTCGTGACATTTTCAGCCTTGACCTGATCAATGAGGCGCGCCACTTCAGAGGGTGACGGGTCGGCGAAGTCATCGGGCTGAAGTGCGCCGATGACCGTCCAACCAAAGTCTTTCGCGAAATAGGCGTACGCGTCGTGGTAGGTCAGCAGTTTCAGATTGCCCGCGGGCACACTCTGTTGGTCGGCGGCGACAGCTTCGGCGAGCTCGGTGGCTTGCTGCTCGAAAACTGTGAAGTTGGCCGCGTAGTAGGAAACATTGTCGGGGTCAAGTGCGCTGAGTTCGTCGCGGATTACTCCGGCGTACTTGATCGCATATCCCGGGTCGGTCCACAGATGCGGGTTGGGTTTGCCTCCCTCTTTCGGGAAGGAGAAGTCGTAGATGTAGTCGGCCTCTGGGAGCACCAACGTGCCGATTTCAACAATTTTGGTGTCGGCTTTTTTGTTGGTCGTGGCCATGTCGATCGTTGGATCCTCAAGTTTGAGACCGTTGACAAGAATCAGATCCGCATTGCTCAGCAACTCGGCGACCTGAGGGGCCGGTTCAAAGGTGTGGCTATTGGTTCCCTCAGGGACGATTCCCTCAATCCGGGCGCGATCCCCAGCGATCGAGGCGGCGATGGAGGTAATCGGGGAGACCGTTGTCGCGATCAGGGGCCGGGTATCCACCTCACTGGCCGAGTCCGTTCCCGTGCCCGACGAGCAAGCCGCAAGGGAAAGCATCGCAGCGGCTGCAAGAGTTACATATCTGGTTTTTATCACCGTTACATCATATGACTTTTTTCAGTTACTGCAAATCATTCGCAATTGCACCCTTTATGCGAATGCTTATTGTGAGCGAACTCATCCAACAAACTCATCCGTGGACTCAACGAGCAAATAGTCGGATGATCTTGTCATCGGAGGATCGAGGGTCGCCTCGTCCATCGGTGTTGCTGGTCATCACCCACAGCGAGCCATCGGGTGCCGAGGTGATCGTGCGCAAGCGTCCCCGATCCCCCAAATCCCACGATTTAGCTTTCCTAGTTTGGGCACCGTTGATGGGGACCTGCCAGAGCCGCTCCCCTCGCAGGCTCGCTACATAAACGACATCGTTGTTAATCGCTATGCCGCTGGGTGACGCCGTCGAGGTAGGTGTCCACACGGTCGCAGGGTTGATAAAGCGAGTGTCATTCCCGCGCCCTTCAACCTCTGGCCAGCCGTAATTTCCTTCCGGCACGAGCAGATTCAATTCATCTGCGTCACGCTCGCCGAACTCACTAGCCCACACGCGGCCTTTACTATCTAAGTCAAGGCCTTGCACATTGCGGTGTCCCAGAGTGAACACGGCGGAGCCCGATCGCGGATTTCCAGAGGCTGGCCGGCCAGTGAAATCCACCCGAAGCACCTTGCCGGCAAGTGAGGCAAAGTCTTGAGCGAGTTGTGGATCACCGGCATCACCGGTTGCTATGTACAGCGTTTGGTTTGCTCCAACAAGGAGGCGTCCACCGTTGTGATAACTCGCCTTGGGAATTCCGGTGAAAATGGTCTTCTGCGCGCCCAAGCGCTTGCCGTTGTCCAGTAGCGGAACCCGCACCACTCGGTTGTCCGAGCGAGCCGTCAAGTAGGCGAAAAGAACCGGTGTCTTACTCCCCTTTGGCGTGGTTACGGCTATTCCGAGTAGTCCACCCTCACCTTCGGGAACCACACCGTCAATGAGTCCAACGGTGGTGATGTTCGATCCAGCACGGCCACGAGGATCGATCCGTTTAATTTTTCCAGTATCCCGCTCGCTAACGAGGGCGGAACCATCCGGCAAAAACGCCAGGCCCCATGGTGTTTCAAGACCTGATGCCACCACGCGCTGCACACTCAATGTCGGGTAAATAGACGCTGGGTGGTTCACCGCCTGAGCGACGTTGGGAGCGCCCCCGACGAGCCCCACGGAAAGCCCGACGAAAAGCCCCAGGGTGAGTGAAACACTGATGGCAGTTCGAAGTGCTCGCACAACTCTTTCTCGCATGACTCCATTATGCGTTCCCCCTGAATGCGTGCAACTAGAGTGAGCGCTGTGAATAGATACATCGTCACCATGCGCTGCGTGGATGCCCCCGGAGTTATTTACGCAATGGCTACGGCCCTACTCAACGTTGAGGGCAATATTTTGGAGCAAGCGCAGTTCACCGATGAAGCCACCGGAAAATTTTCGATGCGCACCCGGTTTGAAACACCTTTTGATGACGTCGACGCAGTTCGAGCAACGCTCATCACCGAAGTCGCTAAGTTCGATCCGGTCATCACCCTGCGCCGCGAAGATGAACGGCGCCGCGCGTTGATCATGGTCTCCCAGCAGGATCACTGCCTCGCGGACCTGCTCTACCGACATGCCAATGGTGAACTCCCGATCGACATCCCCCTGATTGTGTCCAACCACGAGAAATGCCGGGAGCTCGCACACCAAAACGACATTCCATTCGTGCACATTCCGGTGACGTCTGTCTCCAAGGAAACCGCCGAACGCGAATTGCTCGGATTAATTGACAAACATGACATTGATGTGGTGGTTCTCGCACGTTACATGCAAATTCTTTCCAATGATCTGTGCACGAATCTCGAAGGCCGAATCATCAACATTCATCACTCATTTCTCCCCGGTTTTAAAGGGGCCCGCCCCTATCAGCAGGCCTATGATCGCGGCGTCAAACTCATTGGCGCCACGGCACACTTCGTGACCGCCAATCTCGATGAAGGCCCAATTATTGAGCAAGATGTGCATCGAGTTCAGCACAACCACAGCGCCGCTGATCTGGCCGAGATCGGACGCGATGTAGAACGACTCGTCCTTGCTCGTGCCGTGCGCCTCTACTCCGAGGACCGGGTGCTCCTCGATGACCAACGCACCGTGATCTTTGCTTGATCAGGCCTTCGCTTCAAGCGCCAATTCAGCTCGTAAAATTTCAGTTCGCATCGACCGCGTTCTCTCCTTGAGCACGAGTGAATCCCGGTTCGCCATCAACCTGATCGAGTTTTTCCACGTGCATCCAGCGATAGGAACTCGAGATCGCCTTGAGGAGATCTAAGAGAGTGTCGCCATCCCAGACGGCACCCGGAACTA
>JBDNFV010000031.1:0-1799 GCA_041689635.1 Candidatus Nanopelagicales bacterium
ATGTAAAGAACTCACCACATGGACTACCAACTGTTCATGCGCGAGGGGAGAACTTGCGCCGACCTTGCAACACCCAAACCCCACCTCACCCCAAGCCAAGCGGCAGCCCAAGTAATCAGCAACCGCGACACCGACCTTATTTCAACCAGTCACACGGAGTTTGCCCGCCAACTCATCAATCAAGGTAGCACTGTAAAGCGCAATTCAATTGCCATGACTTGCAATCTTACGAACCAAGAAATCACGCCACGAACAATTCCCAACCAGACCCGATTTATTGAAGAGGTTGAACCAGAGAACCTATTCATCTCATGGAACAACGCCCACGGTGAAGACCACCCTGACCACGTCACCGGTGAGAAGCAAGCCTTGATCGACGAGCACCTGAAACCACTTCTCGACCATTCCGAACTCGGCCCTAACCACAGGTCCTAAATTGCAGTTTTAGAAAACGGAACAGTCATTGCCGCAATAATTGTCAGCCTGCGTGAAGGCCAACCAACAATGGGCGGGCCTTGGATTTCAGAGATCTGGGTTGACCCAGACCACCAAGGCAAAAGGATCGCGCGGTACCTGATTGACCAAGCACAATTAACGCGCCAGCAGGACGGCTTCACCAGCCTTGGACTTGCCGTGACCAACGGGAACCCGGCCAAAAACCTCTACGCAACCGCAGGGTTCACAACCGTCGAAGAATTTTGGACCTTGATATTACCCACTGTCTAAAAAATTGTTTCGATGCCAATCTCTCGCGCACGAACGTTGAGTTTCTGATCAAATGAAATAAGTGGAAACTTCAGTCTGATCGCAATGTCAATCACGTAACAGTCTGGCAGCGGGAGCTTGGTCTTCATGCGGATTTCCGCTACCCTCAACGCGCCGGCCACCCCAGACGTGGATTGAAATTCAAATCCCATTATCTCCATGAATCGGAGTACTTCATCGGATTCGTCCCTCGCGCTCGACCTCACTAGACATTCAGCGAGTGAAACTTCATGCAAGATTCGCGGCTTTTGAGGATTGGCTTTCAAACTCGCGGTTACATCCTCACAATGGACGTCTTTTGGATTGATCAATGCAATAACCGCACTCGAGTCAAGAATCATCTCGCTCCCACATTTGCCGCAGTTCCTCTTTGGTAGCACCAAGATAGGTGTCACCAATTACAGCGTGAAAGTCGGAAATGGCTTTTTGGATCGCGAGAGACTCAGCAAATCGCTGTTCAATAATTGACTCTGCGCCACGCTGAGCTAGCAACGAGACCTGCGCTGACTTAGGTTGATCCGGCCATAACTCGCGAGCAACCTCCAGAGCAGCAGCCAGTTCGTCCGTTTCTGTCACTTGAATGCGGGGCTTTACTGTTGGCATATGGAAACTGTACCACCAAAATTAATAGTGGTACACCTTGTAGTCTATTTTTTCTTGTCGCTCACTGCAATGTCCTGCGGGGTCACCACAACAAGTCCAGAATTTCCCATTCGGGCGAACTCGGCATCTCGGGTAAGCAATTGGTTAGCGTGCGCGGCAGCGTGAGCGGCAATGAGACAGTCCGCGATCACGCGACCCGCATTGCGTTTCCTTCCCCTTGCTTGCCCTGCCATCGCAGCATTGATCGCTCCCGTGTTCACGTAATCTATGGAAAGTGTCGAGAGAATCTCGAGTGCCTGATCAACAGACTGGCATCCAGATGCAAACTCGGCAACGACTTCACTGCAAACAATTAGGGTGCCGTGCCTTGCGCACAATTCCAATGCTGCACGAGATCCCGGTCCATGAACTGGGTCAGCCCCCACAATGTC
>JBDNFV010000032.1:0-3751 GCA_041689635.1 Candidatus Nanopelagicales bacterium
GAGCAAATCGTTCAGGTCAACGACGACATTTTTGTCAGGGTGATCGACATTGATCTCGAGCGCCGTCGCATCTCGCTCTCCCTCAAGCAGGCTAATGACTCATCCGATTCCCAAGCGGTCGAAGAATTTGATCCATACCTCTACGGGATGGCCCCAGCCTTCGACGAATCCGGAAACTACACCGGTCCAGAAGGTTTCGATCCTGAAACCGGTGAATGGAAAGTTGGCTTTGAAGAGCAGCGCGCAGATTGGGAGCGCGAGTACGCGGATGCTCACTCACGGTGGGAAGCACACCGCAAGCAGATAACCGAAGCCAAAGAAGCCGATCAGGCCGCCGCGGTTGAGTCCGGCGAGGCCAGTGCGTACTCATCAGAATCAACGGCCAGTGAAGGTACGTTGGCCGACGATTCAGCTCTTCAGGCCCTTCGGGACAAACTCACCACCGAATAATTTATGGCCCACCTTATGCCTTTTATCGTCGGGTTGACCGGCGGCATTGGATCGGGTAAGTCAACGGCAGCGTCGTGCTTTTCACAGCACGGCGCTGTTGTTATTGACGCAGACGAAATCTCGCGCGAACTGACCGCACCCGGTTCGCCGGTCGTTGATGAATTAGCGCAGGAATTTGGAAACGACATTCTTCAAACAGATGGGTCACTTGATCGCGCCGCCTTAGCGGCTATTGTCTTTAATAATAAGGATTCTTTGGCACGACTCAATGCGATCATGCACCCCAAAATACGAGCTGAGGCACTGAGGCGAATTGCGGAAGTTAAGCCCCATCAGATCGCCGTTTATGACATGCCGTTGTTGGTCGAAACCAACTCGGTGGACATGTGTGATGCGGTGGTGGTGGTTGATCTTGATCCTGCCCGCCAAGTGCAACGGTTGATGGCCGGTCGAGGAATGAGCAGCGAGCAGGCTCAATCAAGGATTGTCAATCAAGTCCCGCGTGAGCTGCGCAATCAGGTGGCCACGTGGGTCATCGATAATGATGGAAGCACACAGGACTTTGCTCAAGCCTGCACTTTCGTCTGGGAAGAGATTGTGCAGCGGGCCGATAAGATTAGGTCGTGACCCGCCCGATAACCGATCTCACTCGAACGGTGGCACCATTTGAAGTGATTTCACCATTTCAACCGTCAGGGGATCAACCAGCGGCAATTGAAGCCCTCACCAAGCGGATTCGGTCCGGTGAAAAAAATTCCGTCCTGCTGGGTGCCACCGGTACCGGCAAAAGCGCAACCACGGCGTGGCTGGTTGAAAAGTTACAACGACCCACCTTGGTTATGGCTCCCAATAAGACTCTCGCTGCGCAATTGGCCACCGAGTTTCGTGAACTATTACCTAATAACGCTGTTGAATACTTCGTCTCCTACTACGACTATTACCAGCCAGAGGCCTACGTTCCTCAATCAGACACGTTCATCGAGAAAGACTCAACGGTCAATGAGGAAGTTGAGCGGCTCCGCCACTCCGCCACTAACAGCTTGCTCACAAGGCGTGATGTAATTGTCGTTGCAACCGTGTCCGCAATTTACGGGCTGGGCACTCCCCAAGAATATGTTGACCGAATGATCCGCCTTCGTGTTGGTGAGGACTACTCACGCGATTCATTACTGCGAGCCTTGGTAGGTATTCAGTACACCCGCAATGACATGGCATTTACCCGCGGTACTTTTCGAGTCCGCGGAGATACCGTTGAAGTGTTCCCGGTTTATGAGGAGCATCCGGTTCGGATTGAAATGTTCGGTGACGAAATTGAACGCATGATGACACTTCACCCCGTTACCGGTGAAATCATTACCGAAGACAAGGAAATGTATATTTTCCCGGCCACCCACTACGTCGCGGGTCCCGAACGCATGTCGCGAGCGATCGGGGATATCCAGGTGGAGTTGGAGCAGCGAGTCGCGGAGTTTGAAAGACAAGGGAAACTCCTGGAGGCACAACGAATAAAAATGCGAACAACTTTTGACATCGAAATGATGCAGCAGGTTGGGTTTTGTTCCGGTATCGAGAATTACAGCCGATTCATCGACGGTCGTGAAGCGGGAAGTCCACCCAACTGCCTCATTGATTACTTCCCCGAGGACTACCTTCTCGTCATTGATGAGTCCCATGTCACCGTCCCGCAGATCGGGGCCATGTTTGAAGGGGATGCAAGCCGCAAGCGAACGTTGGTCGAACATGGTTTCCGGTTACCCAGCGCAATGGATAACCGGCCACTGAGGTGGAAGGAGTTTGAGGAACGAATCGGTCAGGCGGTTTTTCTCTCGGCCACGCCGGGTCCTTACGAACTCACGGCCGTCCAAGGTGATGTCGTGGAACAGGTGATCCGACCCACAGGTCTTGTCGATCCCGAAGTTGTGATTAAGCCGACCAAGGGCCAGGTTGATGATCTGATTCACGAAATCCGACTCCGAGTTGATAAAAATGAACGGGTTTTGGTGACAACTCTCACCAAGCGGATGTCCGAGGATTTGACCAGCTATCTTGCCGAACACGGGATCAAAGTTCAGTACCTGCATTCAGAGGTGGACACACTTCGTCGAGTGGAATTATTGCGAGAGTTGCGCTTAGGTGTATTTGACGTCCTAGTGGGCATTAACCTTCTGCGCGAAGGACTGGACCTCCCCGAAGTCTCATTGGTTGCAATCCTTGACGCCGACAAAGAAGGTTTTCTTCGTTCAGGAACCTCCCTGATTCAAACTATTGGTCGCGCGGCTCGAAACGTTAATGGGCAAGTACACATGTACGCCGACAAGATCACCCCGTCCATGGCCAAGGCGATTGATGAAACAAACAGGCGCCGAGCCAAGCAGGTGGCGTACAACAAGAAAATGGGAGTTGATCCTCAGCCGCTGCGCAAGAAAATCGCAGATATCACGGACATGCTTTCCCGTGAGGAAGAAGATACCGCGAAACTCATTTCTGCGGAGAGAATTCACACCCGCAAGCACACACCCAGCGGGGATCTGTTGACCCTGATTTCGGAACTCAGTGATCAAATGAGAGCGGCCGCTAGCGAATTACAGTTTGAGTTGGCCGCCCGGTTGCGTGATGAAATATCCGACCTAAAAAAGGAACTGCGTGGAATGCAATCTGCGGAGGCGCACTAGATCATGGAAACGTCCTTAGGGCTGTGGCTCATCACGATCGCTGGTATTACCGTGCTCATGGCTTTTGATTTTTTAGCGATAACCCGCAAGCCACATGAAGTTAAATTCAGAGAAGCACTGTTAGCGTCAATTTTCTACGTCGGAGTTGCCATCGCCTTCGGGGTATTCATTTTTTTGTGGCAAGGATCGCAATACGGCACCGAGTATTTCGCTGCCTACTTGGTCGAGAAGTCGCTCAGTGTTGATAACCTCTTCGTGTTCATTATCATTTTGACGCAGTTTGCGGTTCCCTTTAATTTGCATCAACGAGTGCTCCTCATCGGGGTCGCGCTGGCAATCGTCTTACGGGGTATCTTTATTGCGATCGGGGCCAGTGCGCTGGAGTATTTCTCATTCACCTTTGTCATTTTCGGTGCACTTCTCGTGTGGACCGGTGTTCAACTGATGCGACACCGCAACGAGGATCCGGATCCGCAGGACAACATGATGGTGCGAATTGCGCGTAAGCGTTACCGTTTCACCGACGGGTACCACGGAACATCACTGTTCGTCAGGGTCAATGGTGTCCGGTTCGCAACGCCGCTCCTGCTCGTCATGTTTGCCATCGGAACCACAGATCTTCTTTTTGC
>JBDNFV010000033.1:0-2054 GCA_041689635.1 Candidatus Nanopelagicales bacterium
CAATTAATTTGCCTTCGGGTTGTGTCTTTCACACCCGCTGCTGGAAGGCCACGGACAAGTGCCGCACCGATATTCCAGAACTTTTAGAACTGGCACCCGGCCATCTTGTTGCCTGTCACTACCCGATTATGGAATCACTGGGGAGTGCAAAAATTGCCGGTCCCAACTCTGGTTTCGTTGAACAACCGGATCATGTTGTTCAACCCCCGAGCGAAGTTCTCCAAAACTTGCAGAGTGGGCACGCCACCAGGCCCAAGGGAATCGACTACGCCGAAGGTGAAGAACCCTTCTAGCTACTGCAAGTGCTTTTTGAAGAATTCCAGTTCGGCGCGCATCAAGTTTTCGGAAACGATCTCCTGCGGCGTCATGTGGGTTACCCCCGACAGTGGAAGTACCGAGTGGGTTTTCCCGGCGGCCAGCAGTGCACTTGAGAGCCTGAGTGAATGTGCTACCAGAACGTTGTCGTCGGCTAACCCATGAATGATCAGCAGTGGCCGTTCCAATTTATCCGCCCGGCTCAGCAGCGACGTCGCTTCATAAACCGCTAGATTCTCATCGGGCAAACCAAGATAGCGTTCGGTGTAAGCAGTGTCATACAAAGCCCAGTCAGTAACAGGAGCCCCGGCGATTCCCACGTGGAAAATATCTGGTCGCTCCATGGTGGCCAACGCTGCGAGATAACCGCCAAATGACCAACCGTGAATACCAACGCGGGTGAGATCTAGATCCGGGTGCTTTGTGCCTAAATCGGCCAATGCATCAACTTGGTCTTGGACAATTTTGACTGCGAGGTCGGTGGCAATACCGTACTCAAAGTCGGGTCCATGACCGGGCGTCCCACGGTTGTCGGTAATCACGACGGCGAATCCCTGATTTGCCAACCATTGGTCCGAGCAGAAGGAGAGTCCCGATGCAACAACACGAGCGAAATGCGGACCTCCATAGGAAGCGCAAATCACCGGGATTTTTGTACCCGCGACGTGATTCTCCGGCCAGATAACCGCACTTCTTAGGTTGTGTTCCTCGGTAATTTCGATCATGACCTTAGGTGTAACAACGGGTAATTCTGCATAATTGGCAAAGACATGCTCGGGTGATTCAAGATTATTGACGTTGTAAAGCGAGTAGGTAGCTCTGGTGTGATCGAAGTCGGTATGAGCAATGATAAGGATGTCTCCCTCGCGCGCACCAGAGTTCAATGACACATTGTTGTTCAGAGCAGAGAGTTGCCCTTTGTCCGCTGAGTAGATGTGCTGATTGGTCGTATCACTTTGTGCCGTGTAAGTGATATCGCCATTGATCGCGAGAACACCGGTGACCTGCAAATTCTCTGGACTGATTGCTTCGCCATCGCGGCACAGTCGAAATACGTTGTTCAGCGGGCGGATTTCAATGAGTTGTCCGGCATCGTTGAGAGTTGGTACTCCGGATGCAACCGTGTGCCACGGCTTTTCGGCTCTGATGTGGATAGACGTTGACGTTGACCCGTCAAGTTGGAAGATTTCCACGTTCTGTTGATTGCGTGATAGAACACTGAACGTCGCGGCCGAACCGGATGTATTGACGGTGACGAGATAGGGATGCGTGTCTGTATTCCAATCGATCTCCTCGACTGCACCAGCGAGGGTGACCCGATGCAGTGAGACATTGGCATTGGCTGTTCCAGCGAATGGGTAGCGGTGTTCACGTGCCGGCCGAAGTGGATTGGCCGGGTCGGCGATCCAGGCGACCTCGACCGCGTTTTCATCAACGCGCTCAACGACAAGGCTCTGTGAATCTGTATCCCACCAGTAGCCGCGTTGGCGTTCGAGTTCCTCGGCCGCGGCAAAGTCGGCGAGTCCCCAGGAAACATGTTTCTCAACATCTGTCGGTCCACACAGCCGGTTTACTTGTTTCGTAGCCACATCAACAGCGAAAAGTGCACCGTCGTGTACAAATGCAATGTGATTCCCATCGGGGCTAAGTCTTGGATCGATGCACCCGCCACTGGTCATAATAGGTATAGGAATCTCAACGGCTTCGCCTAATTCCTGGGGCAAGCGCTGCAAGAAGAG
>JBDNFV010000034.1:0-25937 GCA_041689635.1 Candidatus Nanopelagicales bacterium
CCGTTAAAACGGCAACACCCACAAGGATCATGGGTACCCGACCGAAACGATCAACCGCAATTCCCACCATCGGCGAAAACGCGTACATCCCGACAACGTGAACGCTAATGACCAAGCCGATAAGTTGCAAGGATACATCGACGTGAGCCATATGAACCGGGGTCATCACCATCACCATGATCATGACGAGGTGGCCAATGGAGATGGCTCCGATGCCCAAGACGGCACGTGGACGGGTGCGAAGATGCTCGATCCCGTCGCGCAACTTCGGTCGTTGAATTGTGGTCTCGGGGTCGAGGTCTTGGCGCAGTTTGGTTGCCAATTGAAATGGGTCCGGGCGCAGCGCAACCATCAGGACAGCAACCGCGCACACAAGTGCTACACCGGATATGACATAAGATCCGGCGAGGACCGGTAGGCCCAACCATAAACCAACAGACCCACTGACATTAAGTAGATTCGGCCCGAGAACCGCACCAATCGTGGCTGCCCACACGACATAGGAAAGCGAACGGGCCCGGTGTTGTGGCAATGCAAGATCGGTAGCGGCGTAACGCGCCTGCAAACTGGCCGCACTGGCAACGCCAACAAACACCGACCCGACTAAAACGATCGCAATCTGGGCCGTCACAGCTCCCGCGATCACCAGAATCGCGCCGATGATTCCCAGTCCGTATCCACTTGCCAAAGCTGGGCGGCGTCCTTTTGTCAAGGCAATGCGTGCAAGCGGAAGGGCAAAAATTGCAGCCCCAAGGACTCCGGCTGTTTGAACAAGACCGGCGAATGCCTCTGAATCCGTTAGCGATACTGCGAGCAGGGCTCCGGCCGGGACCGATCCGGCGACGGCAATGCCACCAAACATTTGGGCGGCCGACAGGGTTGCAACCGAACGGTTGTGAATGGAGAGGATGCGGGGGCTTTCAAGGGACTCCCGTGTTTGCCTTTGATCGGCAGTGCTCACGTGGGCACTCTAGAGCAACGTGCTGGGAACCTCAACAAAATTGCACACCGCACGCCAGATGACCGCCGCGTCAATTCCAGCGGCCACCGCCGCGTCAACGGTATAGCCAAGGTCAGGGAGAACAACGTCTTTCCGCCACGACGCACTGTACTGAGGACCAACCACAATCTCGAGCCGGTCGGACATATCGCTCAACCGCACGATGTGCCCGCCGACAGATCGCGCACATTAAATTGCGGAGATAGCACTTGGAAAAGTCAGTGGCTGCGCTGATTCCGCGTGGGCAACCGAGGTGCTGACCGAAGCCAAAATGTCAGAGAGCGAAACGTCGAGTGCCCCGCAGATTGCCGCGATTAATTCCGAAGAGGCTTCCTTTTGACCGCGTTCAATTTCGGAGAGGTAGCCCAGGGAAACTGACGCGGCGCCGGAAATATCGCGCAGCGTTCGACCCTGATCTTGACGGCGGCGGCGGAGTTCATCACCGATCACATTGCGTAAAACGATCATGTCCATTTCCTTTCTACAGCGAAAACACACTCTCACGGCAAAAACACTAATTACATGATACCCGCCCAGTCCGATCTGCGCGGATCTTGGCTTACTTGCTGTGATGAAGCCTGGTAAAAGCCTCTTGGCTGTCGACCAACTCCAACGCGGCTATCACGGCTGCTGCGCGGATCTGGTTCCGATCTCCATCGAGTTTTATCAGCACGGCTTCACTCGATGCGTTGGACGCAAAACCGACCCAGACGGTTCCCGGTTCCACGCCATCTTGGGGGCCAGGTCCAGCAACTCCCGTTGTTGAGATGGCGTAATCGGAGTTAAATAGCGCCCGCGCGCATCGGGCCATGGCTATTGCGACTTCCTGGGAAACTACACCGTGGGCCAGAACTTCCTCGCTGATTCCCAGGACGTCCCTTTTGGACGTGATCGTGTAGGACACAACACCGCCTAGGAAAACTTCTGAGGCTCCGGCCACATCCACGAGGGCGCTAGCCAGCGCTCCCCCGGTGAGAGACTCCGCAACGCACAGACTTTTACCATGCGCGCGCAAGGTGTCGATCAATGAAGATGCGTTCACGAGCTCAAACCGTCGCTGCCGACTTCAATTGATCGCCTCAAGAGCAGAGCTTTGCGAATATAGGCGACAGCGGTTGTCAGCGTGAGGATCACGGCCACGGCCATCACGATCACCTTGGCTAGATCCCATAATTGGATCACATCTGGGGAGACCGATGCTGGCCAGAGCACCAAATACATGCTGATCGCAATGGTTTGAAGCATTGTTTTTGTTTTCCCACCACGGGAGGCCGAAATGACTCCATGTTCAATGACCCAGAATCGCAAAAGTGTCACACCGATTTCACGCGCAATAATCACGATCGTGACCCACCATGGCAGTGCCCCAAGATAAGAAAGCCCAACGAGGGCTACGCCGGTCAAAAATTTATCGGCGATCGGATCAGCAATTTTGCCAACCGATGTAATTAAATCGTACTTGCGTGCCACAAAACCGTCGAGTAGATCCGTTAACGATGCCAACAAAAAAATCACGACGGCCCAGTTACGCGACTGCTGCGAATCTTGCAAAAGTAGATAGCCCAAGACTGGAACGGCGGCCAGCCGCAGGCCCGTGAGGGCGTTCGCCACATTCCACACCGATGTGCTGGTTGGTAGGTCAGCCGCGTGGTCGGGCGGACGGGGCGACTCCCGCACTAACGCACCAGTTCCGCAACCAGGTCAACTCCGCTGCTATCAATTACTTTCGCTTTGACGAGTTGCCCGATTTCCAGTGAGTCAATCTCAGCGTCCACCATGATTTCGGTTTCACCATCGTCGGGACCTTGATGACCCGCGTGACCGAGATAACTGCTGGCCGCCACATCGAATGACTCGATGACAACGTCAACCAACTCACCGATCCGATCCTGGGCGCGTTGGGCCATGAGTTCGTCAACCAGATCGGTGATCAGTCGCAGGCGAGCGGCAATGATGTCTGGGGCAACTTTGGGCTCTAGCGTAAAAGCCTCGGTCCCTTCTTCATCGCTGTAGCCGAAAACCCCGACCGCGTCGAGCTGTGCCTGCTCGAGGAATGTCACGAGATCGGCGAATTCTTCATCGGTTTCACCGGGAAATCCCACAATGACATTGCTGCGGATCCCCGCTGCCGGCGACAGGCCGCGAATGGTGGCAATCAGTTCAAGGAAGGAATCCTTTCCGCCAAAACGCTTCATCCGGCGCAGCAATGTCGGGGATGCATGTTGAAACGACAGATCAAAATAGGGTGCAACAACCGGTGTGCCAGCCATGACCTTGAGCAGGTCGGGGCGTACTTCAGCAGGCTGCAGATAAGCAACCCGAATCCGAGCAATATCGGTGCCCTCGCCAATTGCCGGAAGCAAAGACTCAAGTAAGCGCAGATCCCCAAGGTCTTTTCCATACGACGTGGAATTCTCGCTGACCAATACCGCCTCGGTGACTCCTAAACCAACCAGCCAAGCGACTTCGGCCACAATGTCGGCGGGTGGACGCGAAATAAATGAGCCACGAAAAGATGGGATAGCACAGAAGGTGCAGCGGCGATCACAACCTGATGCAAGTTTGACCGGTGCAACGGGTGAATTTTCGAGTCTTTTACGCAAGATGGGCGGCTGCCAAGCCAGTGCTGCATTTTCTGCCGGCATGGAGTCCTGCGACCCGTGTCCGGGAATCGGTTTCGTGTTGGCGGCGCGGTCCACCGGACTGATCGGCAGCAGTGCCCGACGATCGCTGGGTTCGTGAGGAACCAATTTTTCACCCCGCATGACCGCATCGAGGCGCTCACCGATCATCGGGTAGTCATCAAAACTGAGCACAGCATCAGCTTCGGGTAGGTCGCGTGCCAATTCGCTGCCGTAACGTTGTGCGAGACAACCGACCGCAACAACCGCCTTGGTTACGCCCCCGGAATCCTTGAGATCTGCTGCCTCAATGATTGTATTAATGGAGTCGGCCTTAGCGATATCAACGAAACCGCAGGTGTTCACCATCACGGCTTGGGCTAATTCGGGGTCGGAAACCAACGTCCAACCTTGGGCTTCAAGCCTTCCGGCGAGTTCCTCAGAGTCAACTTCATTACGGGCACAACCCATGGTGATCAGCGCAACAGTTTTTTCAGACACCCCTAGAGTCTATCCGCCCCGGATTGAAAGGATTAATCCCGGAAGTTCTTCAATGCCAACCAGGACATCGCGCGCCTTTGATCCCTCACTGGGACCCACGACCCCGCGGGACTCCATCAGGTCCATCAGCCGTCCCGCTTTGGCAAATCCGACGCGGAGTTTGCGCTGCAGCATCGACGTTGAACCAAATTGGGTGCCGACGACCAACTCGACGGCTTGCAACAAAATGTCGAGGTCATCTCCGATATCACCATCAATTGCTTTGGCTGATGCGGCCGGGCTCGTCACCTCATCAAAGTATTCGGTGTCCCATTGGCTCTTGCAGTGACTCACAATTGCACGGATCTCATGTTCGGACACAAATGCACCCTGGATTCGCATCGCCTTGTTCTCACCCATCGGCAAAAAGAGTCCGTCACCTTGTCCGACAAGTTTTTCCGCACCCGACTGATCCAGGATCACCCGGCTGTCAGCCAAACTCGACGTAGCAAATGCCAGACGGCTGGGGACGTTCGCCTTGATCAAACCGGTCACCACATCAACACTTGGTCGCTGTGTTGCAAGAACCAGGTGAATACCTGCGGCGCGGGCCAGTTGGGTGATACGTACGACAGAATCCTCAACATCACGTGGAGCGACCATCATGAGGTCGGCAAGTTCGTCAACGATTATCAGCAGGTACGGGTAT
Organism: Candidatus Nanopelagicales bacterium; assembly: GCA_041689635.1. Lineage (GTDB taxonomy): Bacteria > Actinomycetota > Actinomycetes > S36-B12 > S36-B12 > UBA4592. The sequence continues at coordinate 4,811 of JBDNFV010000034.1, forward strand.
GCCTTCATCTTGCGTTCGGAACCGGGCAACGGCTTTACCTTGCCCGAACGAACCGCTTTGTTGAAGTCGTCAATGTGGCGAAACCCAAATGCTGACAGATCGTCGTACCGACGATCCATTTCTTTGACGACCCAGGCTAACGCGTCTGCGGCTTTTTTCGGATTGGTAATGATGGGTGTAATTAAATGCGGCACACCCTCATAAATTGTCAGTTCAACCCGTTTGGGATCCACCAGGATCATCCGCACTTCATCGGGGGTTGACCGCATTAAAATTGAGGTGATCAGCGAGTTAATGCAACTACTTTTACCCGCACCGGTAGCCCCCGCCACCAAGAGGTGCGGCATTTTCGCAAGGTTTGCAACAACAAAACTTCCTTCGACATCTTTCCCTAGTGCTACCACCATGGGATGTTGGTCATTGGCCGCAACCTTGCTTTTGAGAACATCACCCAATGCAACCAATTCTCGATCCGTGTTGGGAATTTCAATCCCGATTGCCTTCTTGCCTGGGATCGGGCTGAGGATGCGCACTTCGGCACTTGCCACCGCGTAAGCAATATTTTTGCTTAAGGCCGTCACCCGTTCAACTTTGACACTTTGTCCCAGCTCGATTTCGTATCGGGTAACTGTTGGTCCCCGCATGAATCCGACCACGTGCGCGTCAATGCCAAATTGAGTGAGAACATCGGTCAACGCGATCACAACCAGATCATTTGCTTTCGTAGCCGTTTTGTGCGCCGGTCCCACTTTGAGGAGGTCACCGTTGGGTAGACGGTACGCGCCGCGCGGGGCTAAGGAAAGCTGCTCACTTCTCTGCGGCATTGCCACAATTTCGGTGGCGTTTTTGGCTGTTTGGGCGGGGGTGCCCACCACAATCGTCTCACTTCGTGGGGTCGTTTTCCCCAGCGAGTTGGTATCCCGCTCGGCGATACCCGCCATCAGCGCCGCTGCCGGTCGTTCCTCTTGATGTGGGAGTGGGGAGATGAATGGTTCATCACCTACCAATCCAATATCGGAGTGGTCTGTCCGTAGGACCCCGTTAGGGTTCGTAAAACCCAAGCCATGATCGTGGTCGACACTGGTTTTATTCTCAATAACATCTTGTTCTGGTTCGACTTTCTCGCGCGCCCGTGCGCTCATTCCCCCGCGCAGACGAACCACCCCGGAAACGGCTATCTCGCGTAAACGTGCGATCCTCGTTTTCGTGAGCACAAGGTAACCGAAAAAACCCAAAAGTACGAGCAACAATCCACTCACGATTGAGCCCAAAGCAGCAACGACCGGCGCGGTCACAATCCAGCCCAACGTGCCCCCGGCACTATTCATGGCTGCTGCACCCTCACTCGGGGTGGACGCCCCCTGGGTGAGATGCCACAGGCCGATAGCACTGACGACAATGGCGATAGTCCCGATGGCAAGCCGACCGGTTGCCCCGTTTTGGTCAGGGTGACGAAGGAATCGCCAGGCAAGGGCAATGACAAGGAGGGGAGCGATCCAGGCCAATGCCCCGAAAGATGACGTGGCCAACATGGACATCCACGAGATGAGCCAGCCGTCGACGCCAAACCAGGTCGCTGCAATCCCAATGGTGGCCACCGCAATCAGGGTCAGTCCTAAGCCATCACGGCGCATTTCTGGATCAAGTTCACGAGCACCTTTACCAACACCCCGGGCCGCCGCGCCCGCAAGGTGGGCAGTAGCGATCCAGATTCGACCGATCCCCCGGCCAACTCCGGCCACGGCGCGGGGAATAGGCCCGGGCCGAGCCGGACCAGATTTCCGGCGAGCCGGCGCTTTTCGCGACCTCGCAGGAGCGCTTTTTTCGGTGGAACGGGGTCTTCTCGTTGACTTACTGGGGGAAGATCCACGCGTGCGCGTAGACATGCGGGAAGCCATAGAGGTGAGCGTACCCAGTGATACCGGTAATCCCCTGCAGTCACACGCGACCCGCGTGTCACACCGTAAAGAGGTGAGTCCTGAAGGGGTGAGTCATCAGCGACCGCCCTTGATGCCGATCACTACGGGCACAATCATGGGGCGACGCCGGTGGGTGGTGCCGACCCATTTGCCAACGATCTTGCGGGCTTTTTGGGAGAGTTCATGTGGGTCATCAATTCCCTGCTTCATGGCGTCAACCAGCGCCTTGGCTACTTCTGCTGCGACCTTGGTTGTGTCCGAGGTCTCACCGACACCGCGGTCGACAATTTCGGGACCCACGACAACACTCTGATTGGCAATATCAACGGCGGCATACACCGTGATAAATCCTTCTTCACCCAAAATCAACCGATCTTTGAGTAAGTTTTCATCCACGCTTCCCACGCTGGTACCGTCCACATAAACCTCACGCAATGGATAGTTACCCGAAATGAATGCCCCACCCTGGTGAACATCGATACACGCACCATTGGCAGCGACGATCACGTGGTCGGCTGGGATGCCGACACTCTGGGCTAGTAGTGCATTGGCTTTGAGGTGGCGCCACTCCCCGTGAATGGGCATCACGTATTGCGGTTTCACAATGTTAAAGACATAACGCAGCTCTCCGGCAGCGGCGTGTCCCGAGACGTGCACCAACGCGTTTCCCTTATGAACAACGTCAGCGCCAAGCAGGGTTAGACCGTTAATCACCCGGTATACAGCGTTTTCATTTCCTGGAATAAGTGATGAAGCCAGAACAATTGTGTCGTCCGCACCGACTGAAATATCGTGGTTACGGTTCGCAATTCGTGAGAGTACCGCCATCGGTTCACCTTGAGACCCGGTGCAGATCAACACTGCCCGATGATCGGGCAATGCGGAGAGTTCATCCATGGAGATCAACGTTTTACCTGGAATCTTGAGGTAACCCAGGTCCCGTGCAACATTCATATTGCGCACCATGGAGCGGCCCACGAACGCAATTTTACGGTTGTGCGCGACGGCAATGTCAATTATTTGTTGAACTCGATGGACGTGGGAAGCAAACGAGGCAACGATAACGCGGCCTTTCGCCCGGCTGAAAACCCGCTCGAGCACGGGAATAAGTTCTTTTTCGCTCGGGACAAAACCCGGCACTTCAGCATTGGTGCTGTCCACCATCAAAATATCAACGCCTTGCTCACCGAGTCTGGCGAAACTAGCCAAGTCGGTAATCCGACCATCCAGTGGTAACTGGTCCATCTTAAAATCGCCGGTGTGAAGGACTCGTCCTGCCGGCGTCGTGATGGCAATGGCCATTGCATCCGGGATTGAGTGATTCACCGCCAGAAATTCGAGTTCAAAGGGGCCAATTTTTTCGATGGCCCGATCGGCAACCGACATCGTAAAAGGCTTAATCCGATGTTCTTTTAATTTCGCTTCCATAAAAGCAAGGGTCAGGGTTGAGCCGATGATCGGAATATCGGCCCGGTGACGCAGCAAATAAGGCACCGCGCCAATGTGATCCTCGTGCCCGTGGGTGAGGACTATCGCGTCCACGTCATTGATTCGGTCCAGAATCGGGTCGAAATCGGGCAGAATCAAATCAACCCCCGGGTGTGATTCTTCGGGGAACAAGACACCACAGTCCACAATGAGTAACCGGGAGTCATATTCAAATACGGTCATATTTCGCCCGATCTCACCCAGCCCACCCAGCGGCATGATCCGTAATACTCCAGGGGCTAATGGTGGTGGTGCGGGCAGATCGGGGAGGAACATAAATTGAGTCCTTAATCGTTGTTAAATGCTCAGGCACACGAAGCGAATGGAGCAACGCCACCGGCGGCAAGATCAATTTTTAATTGTTCGATCTCACTGGGCGTTGCATTGACGAGCGGAAGTCGAACGGGTCCACTGGGCAAACCTTGCAGGTTCAGGGCAGCCTTGGTCAAAATCACACCTTGGGTCCGGAAAATTCCGGTGTAGACGGGAAGGAGAGACGCATTGATCCCGCGAGCGGCCTCCACGTCACCACTCCAGAACACGTCGGCCATTTTGGCCAACCGATCCCCCACTAGGTGACCAACGACGGAAACCATGCCGCCGGCGCCAAGTGCCAGCAGGGCTAAATTCAGAGAGTCCTCACCGCTATACCAGGCGAGGTCGGTGCGCGCCATCACCCACTGGGAAGCTTCCAAGTCGCCCTTTGCGTCCTTATTCGCGATGATTCTGGGGTGTTCCGCTAATCGCACGAGCGTTTCCGTGTCGATCGCAACCCCCGTACGGCGCGGAATGTCGTAGGTCATCAGGGGTAAATCCGTGTTGTCGGCGATCGCCCAGAAGTGTTCAAAAATTCCTTGTTGCGGCGGTCGGTTGTAGTACGGGGCGGCGGCCATGAGTGCGTGCACGCCCGCTTTTACGGCTGCCTTAGCGCTGGAGATCGAGTGCGCCGTGTCGTTTGTACCCACTCCGGCAATGATTGTTGCGCGATCTCCCACCGCTTCGACGACCGCCTGCAACAGGGACAGATCCTCTGCATCACTCTTGGTGGATGCTTCCCCGGTGGTGCCATTGATCACAAGTCCGTCATGACCCAAAGTGTCGACCAAATGGGTTGCCAACTTCTGCGCCCCGTCAAGGTCTTGGCTGCCGTCGGGTGCAAATGGCGTGATCATCGCGGTGAGCATCACCCCGAACGGACTTTTCATGTCAAAACCCTACCGCGCGAGCTGACCGCGATCGGCTACGGCGCAACCCGGCCGTTAGCGTTAAAGGTCGCATGGGTGATTGGCATCAGCCGGGCAAAATGATCTTCATAGACTTCGGCAACCATTTCGATCTCACGTTGAGGGTAGGACACGAAGTGAGATCCTTCCACTTTGCGGCGCAAGGACAAGAAGTTCATGAGTGATCGCGCATTCATGGTGACGTAGGCAGAGGAATAAATGGTGACTGGAAGAACCATGCGGGCTACTTCACGCGCAACGCCAGCTTCCAGCATCTCGATGTATGCCGCGTAGGAACTGGTGCATGAATTTTTTATGGCGCGCTCGACCAGGTCGTGCTGTTCTTCGGTGCCGGGGTGAAACTCATATGCGCCTGGCTTACCCGATTGCACGAGGGGGCGTTCATGGCTAGGTAGGTAGAAAACTGGAAGCAACTCCCGGTAGCGACCGGATTCTTCGTTGTAACTTGCAATCCGGTGCCGCATGTGTTCGCGCCATACGAAAATAGGCGCTTTGACAAAGAAAGTCATTGAGTTATGTTCAAACGGGCTGCCATGGCGGTCCCGCATCAAATAATTAATCAAACCGGCGCTGCGCTGCGGATCGGCATCAACGTCTTCCAGGGACGCCTCACCAACCGTTGATACCCGGGCCGCGAAAACGACGTCAGAATCACTCGCATTTGCGCGCACCAATTCAACCATAATGTCGCTTCGAAACTCAATTTCCACGCTTCGGAGTCTAGCGGTCCATTGGCCTTGCGTCCTGTCGGTGCAACGACGGGAGGTACCCTAGGGAAGTGGATACGACCCGATTGGCACGTGCCACCGACGCTCCCCGGATCACCAATCTGCAAATGGAAAATTGGCGGATATCTCACCCGGAAATCGCACGGTTACTCATTCCTGCGGAAGTGCAATTGCAGTGGACACAGGCCATCACCAATGACGGTGCCCGTGGGCGGGTGCTCGTATGCGAACGTGATCACATCATGGTGGGTGTCGCAGTAGTTGAATTTGATGGTGAAATGGGCACCCTCACCCTGTTAGAAGTTGAACCTGCAGCGCGCCGACAACTCGTCGGAGCTCGATTGCTCAATGCGGTTGCAGATATTGCCGCTACGGCCGGTTGCCTACAGTTGTGCGCTTGGCTTACCGCCGATCAAATGGCCGGGAAGAAATTCCTCGAGTCCACCGGTTGGGTGAACAGTGGAGCCAGCCGAACGGTCAGCACCGACCCGGGTGAGTCAGCAAATTCCGCGTTGCGCACCGACCAAATTGAATGGACCACCGCCTTGGCGCCATAGCGGCCGCGCTCCCAAACAAACAAAAGCCGGCGAGTCCCCCGCACCCGCCGGTCCCCAAAGGATTACACACAACGCTCAATTAGTCATCATCTTTTATGTCCCCAAACGGGGGGACGACTCACGAACTAAACCGCAGCTTTACGGTGTAATGTTTATCATTGATCAAGAATTCCGTCATCGGATGCGACCACGTACAACTCGGTGCGGGTCCTGGCGCTACGCCCAATGAGTTCATATTTACGCCGTATCCGATCTAAATATTCTTTTGCGGTGTGCGGAGAGATACCCATCCGGTGCGCGACAGCGGTCAATGTCAGTCCCGCGGCGTACAGCCGCAAGGTATCGATTTCCCTGGGGCTCAGATCTGGTCGATCTTTCGCATTCGCGAGAATCGCGGCTAGATCAACCGAAAGATACATTTCTCCAGCGGCCACACTTTGCAAGGCCACAAGTAAGTCGTGCGCACTGACCCGCTTAGGAATAAAGCCTAATGCGCCCTCCTGCAAGCCGCGTCGAATAGCGAATGAGTCCTCATTTGCACTCATCAGCAAAACATTGTGATCGGCCGCTATTAATTGCGCGACATTGACCTCAACCGAACGCGATGTCGACCCAAGATCCACGTCGAGTAAGACGACGTCGGCGTGCAACTGCGCGGGCAGTGTCACAGCTTCCCCCGAATAGACGACCTCGAGTTCGTCCGGGAAGTCGCGTGTCATAAGTGATACCAGTCCCTCGCGAACGAGTTCGTGGTCATCAATAACGACAACGCGCAAGGCTCCCTGAGCAGGGACTACCTCCCGACCTTCTCCATTGTGCATGCCGCAAGGTTATGTGTTTTCAAGGACGAATGTAACCTCCCACAAAAATTCACATGCGTCATCTTCACCCGCTAACATCACGGCATTTCCCCACGGCACCGATTCGCAGAGTTCCACTAATTCGGTGTGATTTTTGTTTGCAGAAGTATGTGCAACAAATCTCAAAACCCCATGGGAACCCTCGCAACCGGAAGAAAAGCGGGCCGTTGAACCGGGTGGCAGATTGAGCATTAATCGTTGGAGATATTCGCTGATGTCATCGAGTTCTCCAACATGGTGGCAATTTACGTCCAATGAAAAGTCAAGAAGAAGCCCGTGGGAGAGTGCCCGCCGTGATAGCTCTCTCGAAAGTGTGGCAATAGGATCCGGGTGTATCGAACCTCCAAAAATCGTCCGCCGCAAGTGCGACTCAGCGATCCCACATTCACTTTGAACTGATTGCTCCCATGGGTCGCGCGACCCCGCTGCGATCCCCTCGAGCAGGTCGATGACAGTCGGGGGGACAACACCTAAGGCCTTTTCTATTTTGGCGGCACTGAGTCTTTCACTCAGGGCAATGCTTACGGCATCGGCTGTTAACTGAGACAGAGCTGTTGAGCGCACTCGATCGGTTCGGCGCAATTGCATTCCTAAAAATGCTCCCGCCATAATGATCAGGAAGCCTGGTGCAATGAATTCCAACGGAAAGTTTTGTTGGATAAGCATCCACACCGAACCCACTGCGATCCACGCCCACCAGGTGCCAGCAGCTGCAAGCGACAGAAAAAGTACGCCGATCGCTTCTGAGGACCATTGCGTCCACGGTGTTCCAATCCTTGCTTGCGACTGCCCCGCCAGATAGTAAATCAAAACCGCACCCAATAAACCGGCGCCAATCGACACGGCCGTGAGGGGGCCCGATCGACTTTGTTGAATCATCAACGCGATCACGGCTGCATAAAGCAACAGGGCAAGTACGTTGTAAACGGGCGCATCAAATTGGGACCAGGTTAAGACAATGCTCAGCGCCGAGAATGCGAACCATGCACTTAAAATGGGGAGAACAAGTGGAAGTGTCGGAGTCCCTGGAGCAAGTCGATTAGCTGCGCGACCACGAAGAATTTTCGTTGGATAAATTCGAACCGTAGACCCGGTTGGCGTGTCAGATTCAATGTCAACACTCATTATGCTGTTCGACGCCAACAAGGTGGATAGTCCAAAACCGGGTGTAATATTTTTCTCATCAAAACCAACCCCGTTGTCAATAATCTCCACGCAGAATTTACTTCCCCCGTGAACCCGGATCGTCAATTCGGTCAGTTCTGAATGTCGAAGCGCATTGATGATCGCTTCACGTGCACCGGCCGTTATTTCTGCAATCATGTGCGCTGGCGGGACTGCTTCCACGTTCCCAAGTAGTCGTACGTCGATCCCTCGTTCAGCGCATTCAACTAGCAGATCGTGCAAGGGAGCAATGACACCGTCTATGTGTGTCGCGGAAACCGGAACTGCCGGGTGCGACAGATCCGAAAGAATCCGCGCAGATTCCTGCGCTCGACTACGGATGAGAGACCGGCTTTCTTCGGATTTTCTCAGAGACCCGCGCGAAATCGCCGTCAGGGTGTTGAGGACGGTTTCGTGGATCGCTCGTTTAAGCATTTCTACATAAGAATTGATATCACTCGCCGTTTTGATTGATACCGCCTGATGAAGGGACACCTGTTGCATGTGATCAACGACGCTCGCTCGTCGCAGCAGCATCCGCTGGGCGCTTGCAGCGGCCACCCCCATCGAGAGTGCGTAAAAGGGGTAAAGGATGGCCGAATTGATACCCAACTCTCCTGCATCAAAGTGACCCATGGGCAAGAAGATCGACACTTCGATTAAAACAATGGCACCAACAACAAACCACTGTCGAGGATCTCGAATCATTATCCCCGCCGTGCCAACGGCCAAATTGAACAGCGAAGCCGCGAGAAACCATTCATTGTTGCCTAGTCCCACGGAGCGCAGGGACATTACCGAAGCGGTTCCCACCATGAGCAATAAATTCAGAGCAAGGGACATTTCGAGCGAAGTACTAATTCTCCGCGGGGCACGTGAAGTCAGTACGATAAAAAGGATGAGCAACCAGGAAGCCCACGTGCAAGCGAGTAACAGGTTTTCTAGAGTAGATTCCACGCCGCCCGGTCTCAACTGGGGGTTAGACAGCAGCCAAGCACCCTGCCAGACCAACGCAAATATGATCAGACCCCGTCGCATTGATAGGTACGCTGATGGAATTAACGGGGTCACAACCACTAGCCTGACACAATCATATTTGCGATCGTTAGGGGCAACATGGCTTGGACGCGCGGCGGTCGCCAACCAAGGAGCTCCACCCGGTCAATTGACACCAACGCCCTCGGAATCGGGATCGCCACGGGCGCCTACGCACTTTCGTTTGGAGCGATTTCCGTTGCCAGTGGGCTCAGTATTTTACAAACACAGACACTCTCCCTGTTCATGTTCACGGGTGCCTCTCAGTTCGCATTCGTGGGTGTCATCGGAGCCGGCGGCGGCGCCGTAATCGCTGTCGTTACCGCACTTCTTCTTGGTGCTCGAAATAGTTTGTACGCGCTCTCCATGGGACCAATTCTCACTCCGAGAAAAAGAGAAATTCCATTCGCGGCGTTGTTAACAATTGACGAGTCAACCGCAATGGCAATACGGCACAACGAATCAAAGAGGGCCTCCCGACGGGCATTTTTTGCCACCGGCCTCAGCGTCTACGTATTTTGGAATATTGGAACAGCCTTGGGGTCATTCGGTGCGAGCGCACTATCTGATCCGGGGATCTTGGGGCTAGACGCCGCAATACCTGCCGGGTTCCTGGCCCTGCTGTGGCCTCGATTGACGGGCGGCTCCAGTAGTGAGAATCGCAAAATGTGGACTCTCGCTGTCGCCAGTGCGGGGGTAGCCATGGTTTTGATTCCCTTCCTGCGTCCTGGGCTCCCGGTCTTGTTTAGCGCACTCGTCGCCGTGATTGCGAGCCTGCTGTGGGGCAAGAACATGCATCCGGTGAAGGACCGATAACCATGTGGGCGAGCATCCTCATTGCCTCATGTGGCACTTACATAGAAAAATTACTCGGCTATCTGCTCCCGCATCACCTTTTGGAACGCGAATCAATCCGACGAATGACCGGCCTGCTTCCCGTATCCCTTCTTGCAGCGCTCGTGGCGGTGCAAACATTTGCCCAGGATCAGTCATTCCTCATTGACGCTAGAATCCTTGGTCTGGGTGTGGCCGTCATAGCGCTTCTCCTGAAAGCTCCATTTTTGGTCGTGATTATTGCAGCGGCGGCGAGTACCGCGCTCGTCCGTTGGTTGGGCTGGCTGCCGTAATGGGTGAACCAATATTTCGTAAACCAATTTTCGGAGCGTTCTGGCGTTACCCTGAAGTGGACCTACAGCGATTGCAACGTGTGGGGCGAAGGGGGGTGCTGCGGTTAGCCTTGTTGGTACCCCTCACCCTCACCCTCGTTTCTCTGCTGGCTATCAGTGTCGTTTATGCAACGTCAGGAATTTTGTTGGGTGACGCGATTCTCATTGGATTCGTACTCGCGAGTGTTACCGTGCTCGTACTTCGCGGCTGGATGTTAGGCACATTTGTCAATGCACGTGGTTTCAAAGTAGTCAGAATGCTGCAGACACAATCGGGTCACTGGGAAAGTGACTACAGAGTGCAAACTCTGAAAACTACCTGGCGCGCGTTAGGTATCCCGATCGGAGTCGCCAGCCAGCGCGTTGTCCTGATTCCACCCACCGGCGCCCAGATTGACACGCACGTGTACATCGGTAGCGTTGATGCGGTGTTTACCCGTGAACGGTTCGACATCCTTTTCCAACTCTTACGCAGGTGGAGCATTCCGGAATAAACGCGCCGCTTCACGCATGCTGGCGCGGGCGGCTTTTCGGTCCCGTGACTCGTCATAAGCCATGGCCAGGAGATAGCACCTGACCCAATCCCCCGGATCGTGGGATTGCGCAACAGCGTCAAATCGGGCGTCCGCTGATTCCAAAACACTGCGTCCGGATTCTTCCTTTGGTAAATCATCCGGTGGCAACTGCCCAGATTGGGCCAGCACCCGGCCCATTTTCTGCATGGTGAAACCAAAATGAATTTCTCGAGCAATCAAATACAGACCTAGTGCCGGAATAATAACGATCGTGACCGCGAAGATTGTCAGAACCACATTGCGTTCTTGGATCAGGAGAAGTGCCCGATCCAGAGCAAAACCAAAGTAAATCACACACACCAGGGAGAAGACCACGACCCACAGTTTCGGGCTCTTAAGGCGCGAGATCACTTCTTGCGCTTCCTATTGGCAAGACGTTTTCCAGACCCACGACAACCCCGTCAATGTGGACAATTTCCTTAACAGCAACCAGTACACCTTGCACGAAAGAATCTCGACTGAGCGAGTCATGTTTGATCGTGAGTGTTTCTCCAACCGCACCAAAAACCACTTCTTGATGCGCCACCAGCCCGCGTAATCGCAGCGAGTGAATCGGGATGCCCAGTACGTTCGTACCTCGCGCCTCCATGTCTGCAGGCCCGGTCGCATCAGGATTCACGGCAAGTTTTCGTCTACCAGCGGCTATCTTTTCGGCGGTAAAGAGCGCTGTTCCTGAGGGTGCGTCAAGTTTCTCAGGGTGATGTGACTCAATAATTTCAACCGACTCAAAATATGGTGCCGCAATCCCCGCAAACGCAATCATAAGAACCGCCCCCATACTGAAATTTGGAGCTATCAGGACTCTCGAGTGCGCGCGCTGACTCGCCCATAATTTCAAGGTGTCAATTCTTTCCGGGGTGAAACCTGATGTTCCCACGACAGCATCAATCCCGTGTTTGATACAAAACGCGATGTTATCCATCACCACATGTGGGTTCGTGAAGTCAACGACGACTTCACATCGGGCCGTGGTCAGGACATCGAGTGAATCAACAGCATCGATGGCAGCAACGAGTTCGCAATCGGGATCCGCTTTGATGGCAGCCGCTACACACGATCCCATCTTGCCTTGTGCGCCGATGACACCTACCCGAATCACTTTGCCCATGACTATCCTCTCGATGCGCTCAGATTCGACCGGGTTGGGACAAAGCCGACGGGAACGGGTAACTTTTTATACGGGCCAATCACACTGAGTACCAATGGATCGGAAAGAAACTGCTGGGCCAATGCATCAACATCCGAAGCACCAACGCGGTCAACGCTAATAAGGACATCTTCTACGGAGAGCAACTCCTCGTCGTAGAGCTCCGCTTTCGCGATTCGGCTCATCCGGGCACCGGTGTCTTCTTGACCCAGCACGGTCCCACCCTTGACCTGACCCTTCGCTCTTTGCAGTTCGATCGGCGTAACACCAGAAGCGACTAGTTCTGCCAGCTCGGATTGGCAGACATCCAATACCTGCTCTAACTTTGTGGGAATGCAACCGGCATAAATCCCAAATATGCCCGAATCACGAAAGCTCTGCGAGTAGGCGTAAACGGAGTAGGCAAGCCCACGCTGTTCACGCACTGCTTGGAACAGTCGCGAGCTCATTCCGCCACCGAGAACCGTGGACAAGATGGCGCCGGTGAAGCGACGATTATCTCCACGGACAAGACCGTGGGTTCCCATCACGACATGTGCCTGTTCCGTCTTTCGCGTGTCCAACGAACTGCCCGGAACGTTGACTTTGCGTTTCACGTTCGTACGGTCATGTTCATTCCTCACATCACCGAGGTGAGTGTTCGGGCTGGCGTCAAGAGCCCTCTCGACCAGTCGCACGGCGCGAGCGTGGTCGACGTTGCCAGCAATAGCAATGACTAACGATTCCGGTTGATAAAATTTTGAGTAAAAATTCACGATCGAGCGACGAGTTATTCCGACAATAGTTTGGGCGGTTCCCAATATCGGCCGACCTAATGGCGTATCACCAAAAAGGGTCCGTGCGAATTGATCATGCACCAAATCACTGGGGTCATCGTCAACCATGGCAATCTCTTCGAGGATGACTCCCCGCTCGGCCTCAATATCTGCAGACCTGAGTTGGGCATCGGTTACGACGTCGCATAAAACATCAATCGCTAGGGGAAGGTCCACCGCTAACACCTTCGCGTAATAGCACGTGTGCTCTTTACTCGTGAAGGCATTAATGTCACCACCAACCGACTCAATCGCGGCGGAAATATCCAAGGCTGAACGTTTGGCGGTTCCTTTAAAAAGAAGATGTTCAAGGTAGTGCGCGGCGCCCGTGTGGGAACCTTTTTCATCACGCGAACCCGCATCAACCCAGATTCCGATGCTGGCGGAATACACACCGGGAACTTTTTCGGTAATAATTCTGACCCCGCTGGGTAGGACGGATCGACGAACTACCGATCCATCCGTCCCTGCCAGCAGAGTTTTCGTTTTCGCCATTATTCGGCCGCGTCGGCGCCCTCTGCAGCGACTGCAATCAACGACAGTTTTCCGCGAGGGTCAATTTCCTTGATTTCGACCTGAATTTTGTCACCGACCTTGAGAACCTCTTCAACGTTCTCAATGCGTCCTTTGCCGGCGAATTTCTTGATTTCAGATATGTGCAGCAGTCCGTCTTTGCCCGGAACCAGCGAAATGAAGGCGCCAAATGCTGCCGTTTTTACGACTGTTCCTAGGTAACGCTCCCCAACCTCCGGCATTGTTGGATTCGCAATTTGGTTGATGGCATTTCTGGCGGCTTCCGCCGATGGACCGTCAATCGCACCAATGTAAATCGTGCCGTCGTCTTCGATGGTGATATCAGCGCCAGTTTCCTCTTGGATCTGGTTGATGATTTTGCCCTTGGGCCCGATCACCTCGCCGATCTTGTCAATGGGGACTTTCACCGAGATCACGCGAGGCGCCGTTGCTTTCATTTCGTCGGGAGCGTCAATTGCCTCATTCATCACGTCCAAGATGGTGAAGCGAGCGTCGCGGGCTTGGGTCAGCGCACTTTTAAGTACCTCTGCTGGGATCCCGTCAAGTTTGGTGTCCAGTTGCAATGCGGTCACGAAATTGCGGGTTCCAGCGACCTTGAAGTCCATGTCACCGAATGCATCTTCCGCACCCAAAATGTCGGTCAGCGCAACGTACTTTTGCTCGCCATCAACAACACCAGAGATAAGTCCCATCGCGATTCCCGCGACCGGAGCCTTAAGTGGCACACCCGCGTTGAGCAGCGACATGGTTGATGCACAAACGGAACCCATCGAGGTCGAGCCATTTGACCCGAGCGCTTCAGAAACCTGGCGGATTGCGTACGGGAACTCTTCCCGGGTAGGAAGAACAGGAACGAGTGCGCGTTCGGCCAAGGCACCGTGTCCAATTTCCCGACGCTTCGGTGAACCAACTCGACCGGTTTCACCCGTTGAGTACGGCGGGAAGTTGTAATTATGCATGTAACGCTTGCGATTCTCAGGGTTGAGAGTGTCCAGTTGCTGTTCCATGCGAAGCATGTTGAGCGTGGTGATTCCAAGGATTTGGGTCTCGCCGCGCTCAAACAATGCAGAACCATGCACACGTGGGATGACGTCGACCTCTGCTGAGAGGGTACGAATGTCCGCAAGTCCACGACCGTCAATGCGAATGCCGTCGCTCAGTACGCGTTGGCGGACCGAATTCTTGGTCACCGATCGCAGCGCCGCACCGAGCTCCTTCTCACGCCCCTCAAATTGTGAACCCAGGGACGCAAGAACATCAGCCTTGATTTCATCGAGACGATTCTCACGCTCTGCTTTGGAAACGATCGCGAGCGCTTCTGAAACGGACTTGCCGCTGATGTCCTCAACCGCGCTGTACGCGTCATCTTGGTACTCCAGAAACACTGGAAAATCAGCAACTGGTTTTGCGGCAGTCTTTGCCAGTTCACTCTGAGCATCACACAGCGCCTTAATGAATTTCTTCGAGGCATCAAGTCCTTCGGCAACAACTTCCTCTGTTGGGGCGCTAGCTCCACCTTCGATGAGTTCAATGGTGCGTTCCGTCGCTTCAGCTTCCACCATCATGATTGCGACATCGTCGCCAGCCACCCGACCGGCGACCACCATGTCAAAGACGGCTTCTTTGAGCTGCTCGTGGGTTGGGAATGCGACCCATTGACTACCGATCAGTGCCACTCGTACTCCACCAATAGGCCCGGTAAAAGGTAATCCACTGAGTTGGGTTGACGCCGAAGCCGCATTAATGGCAAGTACGTCGTACAGATCCTTGGGGTTTAGCGACATGACGGTCACGACGACCTGCACCTCGTTGCGCAAACCTTTTTTGAAAGTCGGGCGCAGTGGACGGTCGATGAGCCGGCAGGTCAGAATTGCATCTTCACTCGGGCGACCTTCGCGGCGGAAAAAAGATCCGGGGATGCGACCAACGGAGTACATCCGCTCTTCAACATCAACGGTGAGGGGGAAGAAATCAAATTGATCTTTTGGCTGCTTTCCAGCCGTCGTTGCGCTGAGCAACATCGTGTCTTCGTCGAGATAGGCACAAACGGACCCGGCAGCTTGGCGGGCGAATCTTCCTGTTTCAAATCGAATTGTTCTGGTGCCAAATGAACCGTTATCAATAACGGCGCTAACAGATGCAATATCTGCATGCATGGTGGTGTCTCCTTACCTTGGTTGAGACACTCGTGGGCTAACGCCAAGTATCGGCGGTCTTCGATCGAGATTTGCGGGTGCGTTCACCCGAAAACCACTACCGAGGACCGACATTCGCGGTGCACCTGAAGTGTCTGATTATTTGTTGATTGAGATAAATATTAACCGCCCAACAACCTGACGTGGCGACGCGCTTCATCACGGCCGCCACGACGACAGTTATCGACGCAAACCGAGCCGTTCAATAATTGAGCGGTAACGATTGATATCAGTTTTTGTGAGGTAGTTCAGTAGCCGACGGCGCTGGCCAACCATGATCAAAAGACCACGGCGGCTGTGATGGTCGTGCTTGTGGGTCTTGAGGTGTCCGGTGAGGTCGGAGATCCGACGACTGAGCATCGCGATCTGAACTTCAGGAGAACCTGTATCACCAGGTTTGGTGCCGTATTCAGCGATGATTTCTTGCTTTACTGTGGTTTCGAGCGACATGTATTCCTCTCGGGCGCGCCGCTTTGGCTACCGTGGCAGTCACAGCGGGCATTGATTTCATTGACACGAGTTCGGAAGCGCCCGCCTCCAAACCGTCTGGACACCTAGCCTAGCAGTGGACAGACCCGGTTTATCACAGCGCCTGTTGCCCCTAGGCGCCCACGACGGCTAGGACTCTACTTGGTGAAGGAGTTTCGCAGTAGCGGCAACATCGAGGGCTATTTGCGTCAAATAGCCGTCCAGACTCTCGAAAACTTCTTGGGGACGAAGAAATTCTACAAACTCTGCGCCAATTCGTTCTCCATAGAGATCCAGGTCGGTTCGATCCAGAACGTAGGCCTCCACCCGCTGGCTCTTTCCGTCAAACTGGGGATTTGTTCCCACCGAGATCGCCGAGGGGAGCCGATCTCCCAATGCGTTCACGTAACCCGCATAAACGCCGTCTGCCGGGACAAGGAGTTGGTCATCCCATTCCACATTCGCCGTTGGATAACCTAGTTCTCGACCTCTCTGGTCACCGCGCACCACGTGTCCGCTCAGGTTGAAATTTCTCCCCAGCAGCTCTGCGGCGCCCACGACATTCCCGGAAGCGATCAATTCGCGGATCCTGGTCGAGGAGATCGTTCCAGCGGATTGGATCAGATCAAAGACCTTGACGGAGAAACCTAATTCTTCCCCGTTTTCCCTTAGCGTATGTACATCACCACTAATATTTCTACCGTAGGTGAAATTTTGGCCAACCACCACGATTTCGGCTTTGAGCCGCTCTTTTAGAAACTCTTGAGAAAACTCTCGTGGCGTCAACTGTGCTAATTGTCGCGTAAACGCAACGACCTCTACGTGATCAACGCCGTGCTGGGTGAGCAGTTCCTTGCGTTGGGCGATGTCACAGATAAGAAGAGGTGCTTGGTTGGGCCGTACGACCGCATTAGGATGCGGATCAAATGTACAAATAGTCAGACTCAATCCAGCCTCATTCGCGAAATTCTTCGCCGCTGCGATAAGTGCCTGATGGCCTAGGTGAACCCCATCAAAGGTACCTATACAGACCAATGACCCCGATGTGCTCACGGGCGAAGGCTACTTGGTGGGCAAACCCCGATGGGGAAGACAGCACGATAGGCGCACAATTCGTCACGATTTTCGGCGATGGCAGCGAGTTCACCTTCGTGATCAATGAGGGCGATCAAAGGTTGATTGAAGCCGACCGGCCACGCGATTTGCTGTCCCATGCGTACAGCCAAGGACAGGTCACGACGTAACGCGATAGTCGGCCAACACAAAACAGAAATCTGGGCGAGTGAGTGAACATCTGCCCACGGATCAACCGAATCTTCCAATCGCTTCATCTTATGTGCGGACTCTGCCTGAAATGGACCCAAGGATGTGCGGCGAAGTGCCGTAAGGTGCCCACCGACACCGAGTGACTCCCCCACATCACGAGCAATTGCCCGGATATAGGTTCCGGAGGAAACCGTGATGGCAACGTCAATATCTAGGTACCCACCCACCGGAACAATCCTGACTACTTCCAGATTAAAAATCGTGACCTTTCGCTCTGGAATTTCCACGACTTCGCCGTCGCGCACGCGAGCATACGCACGGCGCCCATCAATTTTGATGGCACTCACCGAACTCGGTCGCTGCATGATCTCACCGCGAAATGTGTCGAGTGTAAATTCAATCGCGGCAGCCGTAATTCCGCTGGAATCGCTGATCGGCCCCAATTCCCCTTCGCGGTCATCGGTGGAACTTGATGCACCCAGACGAATTGTGCCGTGATAAGTCTTGTGCGCAAGGGCCAAGTGACCTAGCAGTCGAGTACCCGCATTAATACCCAAGATCAGTACTCCGGTCGCCATCGGATCTAAGGTCCCAGCGTGACCTACTTTGCGCGTCTTAAAAATTCGACGGGTCCGGGCAACCACATCATGTGAGGTCACACCTGCGGGCTTGTCAACCAGCAACAAGCCAGCGGGCGCCGTGGTCTGGCCGGCGCTCGTTGTCATTGTTCGCTAAGCGCCTTCAGTTTCGCGATATGGGTTGACATCGCCAGCGTATTTCGCATCTTTTGCTTGCGCGTGTACCCGAGCGTCGTCTTCTGCGGCCGTTCGTAACAACTGCTCAACGTGCGCTGCATTCTCCGGGATCGCGTCAAGAACAAATTCTAGAGTTGGCGTGAACTTCACCCCAGTTCCTTTCCCAACTTCTGTTCGGAGCATGCCCTTGCTGGAAGCCAAAGCAGCAGCCGTTGACTGACGTTCCTCTTCGGTGCCGAGAACCGTATAAAAAATACTGGCATCGCGCAGGTCAGCGGTGAGCCGGACGTCGGTTATCGTGATAAAGCCCAGACGTGGATCTTTGATCCGCATATCTAACGTTTGCGCGACGATCACTTTGATCCGGTCTGCTAGCTTGCGTGCTCGTGCTTCACTGCCCATGTCGACTCTCCTCGAACTACTTGCGTGGTTTCTCTCGCATTTCAAAGGTCTCGATCACGTCATCAACCTTGATATCTTGGTAGGAACCAAGGTTGATACCGCATTCAAAACCTTCTCGGACTTCAGTCGCATCGTCTTTAAAGCGGCGAAGGGTCGCAATGCTCAGATTGTCTGCCACGACAACTCCGTCGCGAACCAATCGCGCTTTGCTGTTGCGACGAACCTCACCGCTGCGAACCAAACAACCTGCGACAGTTCCGAATTTAGAGGACTTGAATACATCGCGCACTTCAGCCGTGCCCAGCTGAACTTCTTCGAACTCGGGCTTGAGCATTCCTTTCAGAGCAGCTTCGATTTCGTCGATTGCCTGGTAGATGATGCTGTAGAAGCGGACATCCACACCTTCGTGGGTGGCGAACTCCGCAACCTTGCCTTCGGGTCGCACGTTGAATCCAATAATGATTGCTTTGGACGCACTCGCCAGTGTCACGTCACTCTTTGTGATCGCGCCGACGCCTCTGTGAATTACCCGCAGCGACACTTCTTCGCCAACGTCAATTTTAATCAGGGCGTCTTCGAGTGCTTCAACTGAACCGGAGACGTCACCCTTAAGGATCAAGGTAAGTTCAGAAACTTCTCCACGCTCGATGGACTCCAAGAAGTCTTCCAGCGAACGCTTCACTCGGTTCTTAGCCAGCATGGCGCTGCGCTCACGTGCCTGACGTGTTTGGGCAATTTGTCTAGCAATCCGGTCTTCACTCACGACTAAGAAGCTGTCACCTGCTCCAGGAACCGATGTCAGACCAAGTACCTGAACTGGTGCAGACGGACCAGCAAAATCCACCGTGTTGCCTTGGTCATCGAGCATGGCTCGAACACGTCCGAAGGCGTCACCGGCGACAATCGAGTCTCCCGGACGCAATGTTCCCCGTTGCACCAGCACCGTTGCTACCGGACCACGGCCACGGTCCAAATGGGCTTCGATCGCGACACCCTGTGCATCTTGGTGCGGATTGGCACGAAGATCAAGGGATGCATCGGCAGTTAACAAGACCGCTTCCAAGAGGGCATCGATTCCAAGATCATTCTTGGCAGAGACGTCAACAAACATTGTGTCGCCACCGAAGTCTTCGGCAACCAATCCGTACTCGGTCAGTTGACTGCGTACTTTGATGGGATCTGCACCTTCTTTATCAATCTTGTTGACTGCAACAACAATCGGGACGCCAGCCGCTTGTGCGTGGTTCAGGGCCTCAATTGTTTGCGGCTTCACTCCATCGTCGGCCGCTACCACCAAAATGGCAATATCGGTAACCCCAGCTCCACGTGCACGCATGGCGGTGAACGCCTCGTGACCTGGAGTATCAATGAAGGTGATGGGGCGTTCACCATCACGTGACTGAGCAATTACTTGGTAGGCACCGATGTGCTGGGTAATTCCACCCGCTTCTCCGGATACAACATTCGTCTTTCGAATAGCATCCAACAGACGGGTCTTCCCATGATCAACGTGACCCATGACGGTCACAACTGGCGGACGCGCCTGCATATCGGCGCTGTCGCCTTCGTCTTCCCCGAACTCAAGGTCGAATGTTTCCAAAAGTTCACGGTCTTCGTCTTCAGGTGACACGACTTGAATCACGAAGTTGAGTTCGGTGCCCAACAATTGCAATGTGTCATCATCGATTGACTGCGTGGCGGTGACCATCTCGCCGAGGCCAATGAGCACTTTAACGAGATCAGCCGGTGAAGCATCGATCTTCTCAGCAAAGTCGGTCAGGCTCGCGCCGCGGGGAAGCCTGACGCTGTCACCGTTCCCTCGTGGAAGGCGCACGCCACCCATCGATGGCGCTTCCATATTGTCGAACTCTTGGCGCTTGGCTCGCTTTGACTTGCGGCCACGTGATGGCCGACCTCCTGGCCGACCAAATGCACCCGCCGTGGTTCCACGTCCACCGACGCGAGCACCGGGACGACCACCGGCTGGACCACCAGGACTACCAGGACCTCCGGCGCCACTAGGACCACCCGCTGCACCGGGACCGCCCGGACGAGCAGGGCGACTGGCAAAACCTCCGGGACCACCGGGACCGCCGGGACCACCAGGACCACCAGGGCGACCGGGGCCACCAGGACCACTAGGGCGCCCGGGGCCACCGGGTCGCTGGGGCGCGCGAGCGGCTGGCATCATGCCCGGGTTTGGTCGAGGTGCGCCAGCGACTCCGCCTGAACGTGGTCCCGCCGGCCGATCGGTAACGGGCGAGCCAAAGGGATTATTGCCCGGACGTGGCGCTGGCTTGGGCATGCCCGTACTGCCACCAAACGGATTATTTCCCGGACGCGGGCCGGTTGGCTTGGGTGCGAGTGTCGGTGCCGGGGTAGATGCGGGGGTAGATGCGGGAGTTGGCGTTGTCGCAGTTTCGGT
The DNA here is from genome assembly GCA_041689635.1 of Candidatus Nanopelagicales bacterium. Lineage (GTDB taxonomy): Bacteria > Actinomycetota > Actinomycetes > S36-B12 > S36-B12 > UBA4592. The sequence goes on from JBDNFV010000034.1 coordinate 25,554, forward strand.
TACCGGGCTGGGTGCTACCTGCTCGATGGGTGAATCAGGGACTGCACTGCCCTTGGTGTCGGTCTGCTCGACAATCGTTTCGGGGACGCTGACCCCGGCTTCAACAACTGCCTTTTTGGCCACTTTCTTTGCTGGTTTTTGCTCACCCTCAGGTACTGCGGGGAGCACCTCTTTGAGCCTTCGAGCAACTGGGGCTTCAATCGTTGACGAGGCGGAGCGAACGAATTCGCCCATGTCTGCCAGCTTGGCAAGAACAGTCTTGCTGTCCATTCCCAATTCTTTTGCCAGTTCATATACCCGGACTTTTGACACAACTCTCCTGTCTTGGCCCGGGGTTTACTTACCGGACCGTTACTGGGCGCCTAGCATTTTCATGCGAACGCG